>CAIQOY010000116.1 GCA_903873565.1 uncultured Actinomycetes bacterium | reverse complement strand
GGTCGTCGACGAGCTGCTCGGCGTGCCCGTCGCGGGGGCCTTCTGCCAGGGCGAGCTGGGGCCGGTGGCGGGGGCGAACCACGTGCACGCCTTCACCGCCACGTTAGCGGTGCTTCCGGCCGGCTAGCGGGGCATCGGTCAAATGACATACGAAACAGTTGTTACGGTTGCTGCTCCTACCCGCTTCGCGGTATAACCTGCGGGTAATCCCGCATGGGCAGAGGGAAGAGCGCGTACCCGGACCGCGGGTTCCACCGTCTACGGAATCCGATGGACGCGGTACGATTCGGACTGAGCCCAGTGCGCCCCCAACCGCCTGAGCACGGAAGGACCAGACCAGATGACCACCGCCACGCAGGCCCTTCCCGGGTTCCTCGAATCGGTCCGCGTCGCCGACCGCGCGCTGCTCGACGTCGCGCGCACCCGCCGGCTGCGGCCGATGGAGGCCTACCTGCTCCTGATCATGCTCGACGAGGGCGATGCCGTCTCGACCGCGCACATCGCCGCGCGCGTGGCGGCCTCCTCGAGCCAGGCGAAGCAGCTGGCGCTGGCCCTGCAGGTGCGCGGGCTGATCACGCGCCGCGACCGCACGGGTCTGACCTCGCTGACGCCCGAGGGGCGCCGCGAGGCCGCCGCGCTCGCGGCGGACGTCGTCCGGGTCCTGCACGACCGGCTGAAGCCGCTCGACGCGCCGGCCTCCTGGCGCGCCATCACCGCCTAGCCGTCGGGGCTAGCTCGCCTCCTCGGCCTTCTTGCGGGCCTGGGAGACGAACGGCATCATCGCGCGCAGCTCGGCGCCGACCTGCTCGAGCTGCGAGTCCGCGGCCTGCTGGCGCAGCAGCTTGAACTTGGGGCGGCCGGTCTGGTTCTCGGCGATGAACTCCTTGGCGAAGTCGCCGCGCTGGATCTCCGCGAGGATCTCCTTCATGGCGGCCTTCGACTCGGGGCCGATCACGCGCGGGCCGCGCGTGAGGTCGCCGTACTCGGCGGTGTCGGAGATCGAGTAGCGCATCCAGTCCATCCCGCCCTCGTAGAGCAGGTCGACGATCAGCTTGAGCTCGTGGAGCACCTCGAAGTAGGCGATCTCGGGCGCGTAGCCCGCCTCGGTCAGCGTCTCGAAGCCGGCCTGGATCAGCGCGGTGGCACCGCCGCAGAGCACGGCCTGCTCGCCGAAGAGGTCGCTCTCGCACTCCTCCCGGAAGGTCGTCTCGATGACGCCCGCGCGGGCCGAGCCGATGCCGATGGCCCAGGCCATCGCGATCTGCTTGGCGTCGCCCGTCGCGTCCTGCTGGATCGCGATCAGGGCGGGCACGCCGGCGCCCTCCGTGTAGAGGCGGCGGACCAGGTGGCCGGGGCCCTTGGGGGCGACCATGATCACGTTGACGCCCTCGGGCACCTTGACGGTGCCGAAGTGGATCGAGAAGCCGTGGGTGAAGAGGACCGTCGCGCCCGGCTTGATCAGGTCGCGGATCGTCTCCCAGAGGTCGGCCTGGATGTGGTCGGGGACCATGATCGCGATCACGTCCGCGTCCTTGACGGCCTCGGTCGGCTCCTGCGGCGTCCAGCCGTGGCTCTCGGCGCGCTTCCAGCCGTCCGAGCCGGGGCGGACGGCGACGGTGACGTCGGCGCCCGAGTCGCGCAGGTTCAGCGCGTGGGCATGGCCCTGCGAGCCGTAGCCGATGACGACGATGCGCTTGCCGGCGAGGGCGCCGAAGTCGCCGTCGGACTCGTAGTAGAGCTTGGCCATGGGTTGATCCCCTCGTGTCTCGTGGTCGTGCGGCGCCCGGCGCCGCCCGGAACTGTACGACGAACCGCCGTGCCGTGCCCCGCTAGCCCATCACCCGCAGGCGCGACTTGGACTCGCCCTCCGGCGCCGAGGCGCGCAGCATCGCCACGCGGCCCGTGCGGATCGCCTCGACGATCCCGTACGGGGCGAGCAGCTCCTCGAAGGAGGCGAGCCGGTCGGGGTGCTCGACGCACTCGAGGAGCAGCGTCGTCTGGCCCACGTCCGCGACGCGCGCGTCGAACAGCTCGGCCAGCTTCATCACCTCGGAGCGGCGCTCCGCGTCGGCCTGCACCTTGATCAGCAGGAGCTCCCGCTCGATCGCCGCCTCGGCGGGGACCTCGTAGACGTCGATCACGTCGACCAGCTTGTAGAGCTGCTTGACGACCTGCTCGACCGAGTGGCGCGTGCAGTCGACGCGGATCGTGATCACCGAGCGGTCGGCGCGCTCGGTCGGGCCGACCGCGAGGCTGTCGATGTTGAAGCCGCGGCGGGTGAACAGGCCCGCCACGCGCGACAGGACGCCGGGGCGGTTCTCGACCAGGGCCGAGAGGGTGTGGTGGTTGCTGGCTCCCATCAGACGCCCTCCTCGACCCACTCGTTCTCCCAGGTCTCGTCCAGCATCTCGTGCGATGCGGACCCCGCCGGGACCATCGGGTAGACCTTCTCCTCGCGGTCGACGCGGAAGTCGATCACGGTCGGGCGGCGCGCCGCGATCGCCTCGGCGATGACGGCGTCCGCCTCGGCCTCGGTCTCGGCGCGCAGCGCGAGGCAGCCGTACGCCTCGGCGAGCTGGACGAAGTCCGGGATCGTCCCGAACAGGTCCGTCTCGGAGTAGCGCTCGCCGTGGAACAGCTCCTGCCACTGGCGCACCATCCCGAGCCAGCCGTTGTTGATCACGGCGTGGATCGCGGGCACGTCGTAGCAGCGGGCCGTGGCCAGCTCCTGCATGGTCATCTGGAAGCAGCCGTCGCCGTCGATGTTGACCACGTAGGCGTCGGGGCAGGCCTGCTGGGCCCCGATCGCGGCCGGCACCCCGAAGCCCATGGTGCCGAGGCCGCCGGAGGTGATCCAGCGGCGCGGCCCGTCGATCGTGAGGTACTGGGCGGCCCACATCTGGTGCTGGCCGACGCCCGTCACCCAGATCGCGTCCTTGCCGCGCAGGGCCTTGTCGAAGGCCTCCATCACGTACTCGGGCTTGAGGGTGTCGCCGCCGCGGCGGTAGCGGAACGGGTTCTCGCGCCGCCAGCCCTGGACCTCGTTGAGCCAGTCGATCTGGTGGCGGATGCGCTCGTCGTTCTTGTGGGCGAGGACGGCGTCGCGCAGAGCGGGCAGCGTCTCGTTGAGGTGCCCGATCAGCGACACGTCGGCCGAGCGGTTCTTGGAGATCTCCGCCGGGTCGATGTCGAAGTGGATGATCTTGGCGCCCGGCGCGAAGGCGTCGAGCTTCCCCGTCACGCGGTCGTCGAAGCGCGCCCCGATCGTGATCAGGAGGTCCGAGCGGTGCATCGTCCAGTTGGCGTACTTGGAGCCGTGCATGCCCGGCATCTGCACCGACAGGGGGTGCGAGTCCGGGAAGGCGCCCTTGGCCAGGAGCGTCGTCGTGACCGGCACCTGCAGGGCCTCCGCGAGCAGGATCAGCTCGTCGGTGGCCTCCGCGTTGATCACGCCGCCGCCCACGTAGAGGACGGGCTTGCGCGAGCGCGCGATCAGGTCGGCGGCCGCGTCGACCGCGTCCTGGTCGACGCCGCTGATCCAGTCCGTGTCGTAGCCCGGCAGGTCGACCTCGTCCGGCCAGGCGAAGTCGAACTCGGTCAGCTGCAGGTCCTTCGGGATGTCGACGAGCACCGGGCCCGGCCGGCCGCTCGAGGCGATGTGGAAGGCGGCCTTCATCGCCCTCGGGATGTCCTCGACGGTCTGGACGAGGAACGAGTGCTTGACGATCGGCATCACGATGCCCGTGATGTCGGCCTCCTGGAAGGCGTCCGTGCCGATCAGGTGCGTGGGCACCTGGCCGGTGATGGCCACCATCGGCGTCGAGTCCAGGAAGGCGTCGGCGATCGGGGTCACGAGGTTCGTGGCGCCCGGGCCCGACGTGGCGATGCAGACGCCGACCCGGCCGGTCGCGCGCGCGTAGCCCTGGGCCATGTGGCCCGCGCCCTGCTCGTGGCGGACCAGCACGTGCTGGACCGTGTGCTCGCAGGCCATGAAGGCGTCGTAGAGGGGCAGGATGGCGCCGCCGGGGATGCCCCAGCAGATCTCCACCCCCTCGGCCTCCAGGCTGCGGATGATGGCCTCGGCGCCGTTCATGCGGCCCGTGCGGGCGCGCGCCTTGGCGATGGCGGATTCGGTCTGGGTGCTCATGCGGTCACCTCGGGGTCGCGGACGCGCGCCGCGATCGCGGCGCCGACCTCGTCGGTCGAAGCCGACCCGCCGAGATCCGGCGTGGTCGGGCCGTGCTCCAGGCAGTGGACGGCGGCCGCCTCGACGGCATCGCCGGCCGCGCGCTCGCCCAGATCGCGCAGCATCATCGCGACGGTCAGGACCATCGCGGTGGGGTTGGCGATCCCGCGGCCCGCGATGTCGGGCGCGGACCCGTGGATCGCCTCGTACAGCCCGGGGCGCGTGGCGCCCAGGGACGAGCTCGGCGCGAGGCCGATGCCGCCGGACACGCTGGCGGCGAGGTCGGAGAGGATGTCCCCGAACATGTTCTCGGTCACGATCACGTCGTAGGCCGTGGGCTGCTCGATCAGCTTCATCGCCATCGAGTCGACCAGCTGGTGGGAGACCTCGACGTCCGGGTAGTCCGGGGCGACGCGCTCGGTGACGACCTGCCGCCACAGCTTCGAGCTGGACAGCACGTTCTGCTTGTCGACCGAGCAGACGCGGCCCGAGCGGGTGCGCGCCAGCTCGAAGGCGTAGCGGCAGACCCGCTCCACCTCCTCGGCCGAGTAGCGGCAGGTGTCCATGCCGGTCTCGTCGGTGAGCTCCTTGGGCCCGAAGTAGAGGCCGCCGGTCAGCTCGCGGATGATGATCACGTCGAGGCCCTCGACGAGCTCGGGGCGCAGCGGCGACTCGAGCTTCGAGCTCCACAGCCGGATCGGGCGCACGTTGGCGAAGGCCGCGAGCTCGGCGCGCAGCGCGAGCAGCCCCTGCTCGGGCCGGATCGCCCCGACGTCCCACTGGGGGCCGCCGACGGCGCCCTTGAGCACCGCGTCGGCGCCCGGCAGGGCGGCCCGGGTCTCGGCGGGGAAGGGATCGCCGTGGCTGTCGATCGCGTTGCCGCCGAACGGGTGCTCGGAGACCTCGACGGCGAAGCCGTGGGCCGCGGCCGCGGCGTGCAGCACGTCGAGGGCGACGCGCGTCGTCTCGGGGCCGATGCCGTCGCCGGGGAGGACTGCGATCTTCACCAGGGTCTCCTGTCCGCCGCGCTCAGACCGACTCGCGGGCCATCGGGTTGGGGATGCCGGCCGCGACCAGCGCGGCGGCCCGGAGGAACGCCTCGGCGGCGGCCTCCGTGATGTCGGGGGCCACCGACTGGCCGGTGTACGTGCGCCCCTCGTGCTCGAGCACGACGCGCGCGTCGCCGAGCGCGTCGTTGCCGCCGGTGACGGCGTTGACGTTGAACTCGCGCAGGGTGGCCGGCGTGGCCACGATCGCGTTGAGCGCGTTGAACGCCGCGTCGATCGGGCCGTCGCCCTCGGCGGCGGCCGCGTGCGTCTCGTCGCCCTCGCGCACCACGACGTCCGCGTGGGAGGTCTCGCCGGTGGCGGTCCTGAGCGCGAGCCGCTCGAGCACCCAGCGCTCGGCCGTGTCGCGCGACTGGTCGTCGAGCAGCGCCTCGAGGTCGAGCATCGAGACCGTCTTCTTGCGGTCCGCGATCTCCTTGAAGCGGGCGAAGGCGCGCTTGAGGTCGTCGCCCTCGACCGTGTAGCCCATGTCGGCGTAGGCCTTCTGCAGGGCGTGGCGCCCGGAGTGCTTGCCCAGCACGAGCTCGTTGTGGGCGAGGCCGATCGACTCGGCGTCCATGATCTCGTAGGTGCGGCGGTTCTTGAGCACGCCGTCCTGGTGGATGCCCGCCTCGTGGGCGAAGGCGTTCTTCCCCACGATCGCCTTGTTCGGCTGCACGGGGTAGCCGGTCAGGCGCGAGACGAGGCGGCTGGTGCGGGCGATCTCGCGCGTCTCGACGCCGGTCGTGAAGCCGTACAGCGCGTTGCGGGTGCGCAGCGCCATCACGATCTCCTCGAGCGCGCTGTTGCCGGCCCGCTCGCCGATGCCGTTGACCGCCACCTCGACCTGGCGCGCCCCTGCCTGGACGCCGGCGATGGAGTTCGCGGTCGCGAGCCCGAGGTCGTTGTGCGTGTGCACGCTGAGCACGGCCTCATGCAGCTCGGGCACGTTCTCGTAGAGGGTCGCGAGGATCTCCCGGTACTCGTCGGGCGTGGTGTAGCCGACGGTGTCGGGGATGTTGATCGTCGTGGCGCCGGCCTGGAGCGCGGTGCGCACGACCTCCGCCATGAACTCCGGGCGCGAGCGCGTCGCGTCCTCGCAGGAGAACTCGACGTCGGCGACCTTCGAGCGCGCGTAGGCGACGGCCTCGCGGGTCTGCTCCACGACCTGCTCGGGCGTCATCCGCAGCTTGTGCTCCATGTGCAGGTCGCTGGTCGCGATGAACACGTGGAAGCGGGGCCGCTCGGCATGCTGCAGGGCCTCCCAGGAGGCGTCGATGTCGGCCTTCTGCGTGCGGTTGAGCGACGCGATGGTGCAGCCGCGCACGTGCTTGGCCACCAGGCCGATGCCCTCGACCTCGCCGGGCGACGAGATCGCGAAGCCGGCCTCGATGATGTCCACGCCGAGGCGCTCGAGCTGGCGTGCGATCTCCAGCTTCTCCTGGGCGTTGAGGCTGATGCCGGGCGACTGCTCGCCGTCGCGCAGCGTGGTGTCGAAGATCCTGACGTATGTGCTGTCGGTGTCGCTCATCGAACGGTCCTCCTTCCGAACTGCGGTGCGCTCGCACGCACCTGTCCTGTGGTCTCGTCGTTGTCTGCGCCGGGCAGGCGGCGCGTAGGCCAAGTGCTTCCCCTAACGGGGAAGGAGGCCGACGAGGAGGAGGAGCGGGGCGACGGGCGACGACGCCACGACCCCACGGCCGCTCAGGGGAGAGCGGCCGAGAGTCCCTTCATGCGTGTGCGGCGTCGTGCGCATCAGGCGGGAAGTGTACCCACAGCGCCGACCCGGGGTCAAAGGGGGAGGCGCGCACCCTATGGTTCGGGGCCGATGGCCCTGCCCCTGCTCGGCTCCCCCCGGCGGGTCGCGTTCGCGCGCCTCACGATCGCCTCGCTCGGCGCATTCGTCGCGCTCGGGGCCGCCTACGCGATCGTGCCGCCGCTCGTCACGAAGCGCCTCGGCGGCGACGACGTCATGGTCGGCTGGACGATCACGGTGTTCGCGCTGGCCGCGCTCGGCTTCCGGCTGGTGGCCGGGGCGGGGATCGACCGCCGCGGCCCGCGGCTCGTGATCGGGGCCGGCTTCCTGATGCTGGCGGCCGGCGGGGCGCTCTTCTACGTGGCGGACGCG
>CAIQOY010000115.1 GCA_903873565.1 uncultured Actinomycetes bacterium | reverse complement strand
CCTCGCGCGCATGGCCGTCTGGGCCGCCGCGCAGCCGCCGTCGCACTTCACCGACGAGGAGGTCGAGGAGTGGAACCGGGCGCGCGCGGCGGAGCGGGCGCTCCGCAGCCAGCCCGTGCGCCGGCGCACGGCGCTGTTCGGGCTGGTCGCCGTCGGCCCGCTCGCGCTCTCGTTCCTGACCGGCCTCGCGATCTACACGCTCAGCCTGCGCGGCGACCCGTCACCCGGATGGCTGATCTGGAGCCACGTCGCCACCGGCGTGTTCGGCCTCGTCCTCGTCACCGCCAAGAGCGCCGAGCTCGGCTGGCGCCGGATCCTGTCACGCGTGCAGGCGACCCGCCCGCAGGATGCGATCGCCTCCATCACGATGCTGCTGCTGGGCGTGCCGATCGCGATCACCGGCGTGGCGATGCTGTTCGCGCCCTCCGGCGGGGACTTCTCCGCCGTCGACTACCTGCACGTGATCACAGGCGTCTGGTGGGTCCTGATCGTGCAATGGCACCTGTTCCGCTACCTGGGCCGGGCGCTGAAGGCGGCGGGGTCGGAGGCCGACTCGGCGGCGGTCGGGTCGTCGGGCTGATCGGGCCGGCGCGCGAGCGCCTCCACGACCAGGCGGTGGGTCACCGCCCGTGCGGCCTCCGCGTCGCCCGTCCGGGCCAGCACGGACGCCCACAGCTCGTCGAACAGGGCCGGCACCCGCACGGCGTCGACCGACGAGCGCAGGAGGTCCTCGCCGCTCCCCGCTCCCAGCTCGCGGGCCGCGAGGGTGAGCAGGCAGCCGTCGCGATCGTCGACGCCCCAGCTGCCGCCGACGAGGCGGTCGCGGTCGCGCTCCAGCGCGCTGGCCATTCCGGTCAGGATCGGCGCGTCGAGGCCGTCGAGCGCGCTGCGCAGCTCGCCCCGCAGGGCGGCCTCCCGGCGTTCCGCGTGATCGTCCACATGCCCATCGTATCCGGCGGCGGCCGTCCGCGGCCCGGGCCTCGGATACGATGCCGCCTGTGAAGCCGTGCCGTCCGAGGGGCCATCGCGATGGCCGCTGAGCCCGTCGCCGCGCCCCGGCGGCCGTCCGTCGCGCTCGACTACTTCGAGCTGACGAAGCCGCGGATCATGATCCTGCTCCTGATCACGATGGTCGGGGCGATGGTCTGGGCCGCCGACGGCCTGCCGCCGCTCTGGCTGATCGCCTCCGCGCTGCTCGGGATGGGGCTCTGCTCCGGCGGGGCCAGCGCGATCAACCACGCGCTCGACCGCGACCTCGACGCCCGCATGGAGCGCACCCGTGATCGCCCCGTGGCGGCGGGGCGCGTCGCCCCGCGCCCCGCGATCGTGTTCGGGGTCGTGCTGATCGCGCTCGGCGGCGTCGCCCTGTACGTGCTCACGACGCCGCTGGCGGCGGCGTTCGGCCTCGGCGGCGCGCTCTTCTACGTGCTCATCTACACGATGGTGCTGAAGCGCCGGACCCCGCAGAACATCGTCATCGGCGGGGCCGCCGGGGCGATGCCGCCCCTGGTCGGCTGGGCCGCGGTGACGGGGTCGATCGCCTGGGCCCCGGTGATCCTGTTCGGGGTCATCTTCCTGTGGACCCCGCCCCACTTCTGGGCGCTCGCCCTCGTCAAGCAGGACGAGTACGGCAACGCGGGGGTCCCGATGCTGCCCAACGTGCGCGGCGTCGAGGCCACCACCGTGCAGATCATCGTCTACACGGTGATCCTGCTCGCGTTCTCGCTGATCCCCGTCCCGCTGGCCCTGGTGGGCGCGACCGGCGAGGTGCTCGGCCCGCTCTACGGGGTGATCGCCCTCGTCCTCGGCCTGCGCTTCCTGCAGCTCGCGGTGCGGCTGCACCGCACCCACGGCGACCTCGTCGTGGCCCGCGAGGTGTTCAAGTACTCGCTCCTGTACCTCGCGGGGATCTTCTTCGCGATGGCCCTCGATCGCGTGCTGCTCGGCTAGGCGCCCGTGGCGAACCGCGTCGTGTCGCCCCGCCGGCTGACGGCGATGATCTCGTCCCTGATCTTCCTGGACATGATCACGTGGCTGGCGGCGATCCCGCTGATCCCGTACTGGCAGCGCGAGCTCGACCTCTCCGACGACCAGGCCGGCGTCGTGCTCGCGATCTACAGCCTGACGGTGCTGATCCTGGCGATCCCCTCCGGGCACCTGGCCGACCGCCTCGGCGCCCGCCGGCTGACCCTGATCGGCGCGGGCCTGTTCGTGGTCGCCGCGCCGCTGATCGCCTTCGCCGACTCGTTCGAGGCGCTGCTCGCGGTGCGCGTCTTCCAGGGCGCCTGCTCCGCCGTCACGTGGTCGGCGGGGCTGGCCTGGCTGGCGGCCGCGGTCGGTCCCGACTACCGCCTGCGCGGGCTGTCGATCGCCAACGCCTCCGCCACCGTGGCCACGATCGCCGGCCCGCTCTTCGGCGGGCCGATCGTGGCGTTCGCGGGCATCGAGGCCGCCTTCCTCGGCCTCGGGATCCTCGTGCTCGCGGTGATCGGCTGGGCCCTGATCGAGCCGGGCGGCGACGTGGGGCCGCAGCCGCACGAGGACCGCCAGGGCCCGTTCGTGGCGCTGATCGCGGCGCGCCGGCCCGGCGCCCTGCAGATGGCCTTCATCTCGATCACGTTCGTCTCGCTGATGATGGCGGCGCTGCAGCTTCTGGCGCCGCTCTTCTACGACGACGGCGGCTGGTCGTCGTCGGCGATCGGCTGGGTGTTCACGGTCGGGAGCGTCCTCAGCGTGGTCGCCATCCTCGTGGTCGGCCGCCTCGGGTCGCGTCTCGACGGGGTGCGGGCGCTGATCGTGCTGCCCGTGGTGTGCGGTGCCGTCGTGGCCGCGATGCTCGTGCCGCTCGGCCTGTGGTGGTACTCCGCGGGGCTGGTGATCGTGATCGGCGTCGCGGCCCCGATCTTCACCATCAGCTACGCGGTCTGCGCCGAGGGCGCGCGCGACGCGGGCATCGGGGAGGGCTCGGCCTTCGGGATGCTGAACGCCGTCTGGGCGGTCGGGGCCGTGATCTCCCCCGTGATCAGCGGCATCGTGGCGGAGGGCGGCGTCTCCTGGGTCGCGTACATCGTGGTCGCGGTGCTCGCGCTCGCCACGGCCGGGTTCCTCGAGGCCGGCCGCCGCCGGATCGCGGCTGCAGCCTGAGCGGCGGCTAGGATCAGCCTGTGAGAGCGCGCGTGCGAGCAGCGGCCGGCGCCGCCAGGGCGGCCGGCGCGCTGTCGCGCCTGACGGGGCGCGGCGGCGGCACGACCATGCCCGGGCACGTCCTGCTCCGGCTCGCCCCGGGCGCGCTCCCGGAGCTCGCCGCCGGCCTCCCCGACGGCGTCGCCCTGATCAGCGCGACCAACGGCAAGACCACGTCGGCCGCCATGCTGGCCACCATCCTCGGGGCGGACCGCGCGGTGTGCCGCAACGTGGGCGGCGCGAACATGGTCTCCGGGGTCGCCTCGGCGCTGATCGCCCGGCCCCCGGGCGCCGCGGTCGGGGTGCTCGAGGTCGACGAGGCCGCGCTGCCGGCCGTGGCCGCGGCCGTCGGCCCCCGGGTCGTGGCCCTCGGCAACCTCTTCCGGGACCAGCTCGATCGCCACGGCGAGCTCGAGATGGTCGCCGACCGCTGGCGGCGCATGTGCGCGGACCTGCCGCCGGGCACGACGCTCGTCCTCGGCGCGGACGATCCCGTGATCGACGCGCTCGGCGAGGGCCGTGCGTCGGTCGTGCGGTACGGCATCGACGATCCCGCGCTGGCGCGGCCGCTGCGCGACGACGCCGCGGACTCGACCCACTGCGTCCGCTGCGGCGCGCCGTACGCCTACCGGGCCGTCTACCTCGGGCATCTGGGTGACTACGCCTGCCCGACGGGCGACCACGCCCGCGGGGCGCTCGACCTGGCCGCCCGCGACGTGCGCCTCGACGGCGTGGCCGGCACGTCGTTCCGGCTCGACGCGCCCGACGGCGCGCACGAGGTGCGGTTGCCGCTGCCCGGCCTGTACAACGTCGAGAACGCGCTGGCCGCGATCGCGACCGCCCACGCCCTCGGGGTGCCGGTCGCCCGGGCGGTGGAGCGGCTCGGATCCTTCGCGGCCGCCTTCGGGCGCTTCGAGCGGCTCCAGGTCGACGGCCGCGAGGCCGTCCTCCTGCTGTTCAAGAACCCGACCGGCGCGAACGAGGCGCTGCGCGCGATCGCCGGCGACGTGGCTGGCAGCCGCGTGGTG
>CAIQOY010000114.1 GCA_903873565.1 uncultured Actinomycetes bacterium | reverse complement strand
TGCACCCGCGCGGCCTGCGCCTCGCCGCCCGCGGCGTCGAGGATGGCGCGCTGGGCGGCGGGCCGGGCGAGCCGGCGCGCCTCGTGCTGCGAGACGACGCCCACCAGCCGCCCGCCGGCCTCCTCGAGCGCGCCGCGCGTGGCGGAGCGGCCCTGCACGAGCGTGCGCCCGCGGCCGTCGGCGCCGAGCCGGCGCGTGACGATCAGCCCGTCGTCGGGGTCGTCGACGAGCTCGCGGACGCCGTCGAGCGCGGGGTCGGCGAGCACCGGCCCGTCGATCCGGAAGACCGCCTCCACCTCGACCGCGTCGCCGTGCGGCCCGACCAGCCCCGCCTCGCCCTTGGCGCCGAGCACGAGGCCGAGCGCGCCCGCGAGGATCGTCTTGCCGGCGCCGGTCTCCCCCGTGATCACCGTGAGGCCGGGCGCGGGCTCGAGCTCGGCGCGCCGCAGCACCACGAGGTTCGTGACGGCGAGCCGCTCCAGCACCTCAGTGCCCGAACTTGTCGCGGTAGCGGGAGAGGAACGGGCGGTCCGGGAGCACCCCCAGCCGCGCCGTCTCCGGCGCCATCCGGACCGTCGCCGTCTGGCCGGCCTCCAGGCGCGCCACCGGGTGGCCGTCCACGACGACGCGGCTCGCCACGTCGCGGGTGCGGCTGGTGACCCGCACCTCGTGGCCGCGCGAGAGGATCAGCGGGCGCGCGTCGAGGGCGTGCGGCGCGACGAAGGTCACGGCGACCGCGTCGACCTCCCACTCGAGGACGGGGCCGCCGGCCGAGAGGTTGTAGCTCGTCGACCCCGCCGGGGTGCTGACGAGGATGCCGTCGCAGCCGCGCTGGCCGAGGTCGACGCCGTTGACCGCCCACTCGAGGACGGCCATGCGGCCGAGCGTGTCGGCGGTCACGAGCACGTCGTTGACGGCCACGAAGCGGCCCTCGGGCGTCTCCACCGCGACCGCGGGCAGGTCGACGATGCGCAGGCCGCCGCCGACGAGATCGCCGAGCCGGTCCGAGAGCTCGTCCGCGCGCAGCGTGGTCAGGAAGCCGAAGGTGCCGAAGTTGACGCCCACGACGGGCGTGCCGAGCGCCAGCGCGTGCTGGAGCGCGCGCAGCATCGTGCCGTCGCCGCCGAGCACGAGCACGAGGTCGACCTCGTCGGGGCGCTCCTGCGTGGCCCCGGCGAGGTCCGGGTGCTTGGCCGCCTCGTCCGCGGGCAGCACGAGCTCGACGCCGCGCGCCGTCAGGTCGCGGGCCAGCCCCGTGGCCGCCGCGCGGGTGACCGCGGCGTCGCCGTGGGTGAAGAGCAGGACCCGACGCGCCTCAGCCATCGACGACGGCCTCCTCGGCGATGCGCTCGGGATCGGGCTGCCCCGCGGGGGCGAGTGGGTGGTCGGCGGAGACGATGGCCAAGGGATACTCGTGGTTGCCGGCGGGACCCGGTAGCCCCGAGTCGCGGGCGACGAGCGGAATCGCGCCGAGGTCGCAAGCGTAGCGGGCGACCGAGGCGATCGCGCCCCGGCGCGTCACGGGATCGCGCACGACGCCGCCCTTCCCGACATCGGCCGGCTGGGCCTCGAACTGGGGCTTGACCAGCACCACGGCCCGCCACGGCGCGCGCAGGCAGGCCAGCGCCGGCCCGAGCACGTGGCGCAGCGAGATGAACGAGACGTCGGCCACCAGCAGGTCGGGCGCGTACGGCAGGGCCTCGGGCGTCAGCCCGCGGGCGTTCGTGCGCTCCATCACCGTCACGCGCGGGTCGTCGCGCAGGCGCGGGTCGAGCTGGCCGTAGCCGACGTCGACGCAGATCGCGCGCGCCGCGCCGCGCTGCAGGAGGCAGTCCGTGAAGCCGCCGGTGGAGGCCCCCACGTCGAGGGCCTCGGCGCCGGCCACGTCCCAGCCCAGCGCCTCGAGGAAGCCGTCGAGCTTGTCGCCGGCGCGCGAGACGAAGCGCGGCGTGGCGGCCACCGCGAGCGCCTGCCCCTCGCGCACGGCCTGCCCCGCGGTGCGCGCGGGCGCGCCGTCGACGGTGACCAGCCCGGCGAGGACGAGCGCCTGGGCCTTCGAGCGGGTCGGCGCCAGCCCCTGCGCCACCAGCGCCTGGTCGAGGCGCTCGCGCGCCATCGTCAGCGCGTCCGCCGGTAGATCAGGGCGGCGGCCTCCCGCAGCGCCGCGGGATCGCCCGGCAGGGCGTCGAGCAGGGCCTCGGCCCGCGCCCAGGAGGCCTCGGCGCGCTCCCGCGCCGCGTCGAGCCCGAGCACCGTCACGAAGGTGCGGCGGTCGTTGGCCACGTCGGCCCCGGCCGTCTTGCCGAGCTCGGCGCTCGTCGAGGTGGCGTCGAGGACGTCGTCGACGATCTGGAAGCCGACCCCGAGCTCGCGGCCGAGCGCGCGGTAGGCGTCGCCCGCGGCCGGGTCGGCGCCCGCGAGCACGAGGCCCATGCCGATCCCGGCCTCGATCAGGCAGCCCGTCTTGAGCCCGCACATGCGGGCCACGGAGGCCTCGTCGGGGTCGGGGACCGGGTGCAGGTCGAGGTACTGGCCGCGCACCATCCCGTCGGTCGCGCGCGCCAGCTCGGCCACGGCCCCGAGCCGCGCCGCGGCGGGCGGCAGCGGGTCCTCCGCGATCAGCCGGAAGGCGAGCGCGAAGAGCCCGTCGCCGACGAGGATCGCGACGTCCTCGCCGTAGGCCACGTGCGTGGTGGGCCGGCCGCGGCGCAGGTCGTCGTCGTCGAGCGCCGGCAGGTCGTCGTGGACGAGCGAGAAGGTGTGGATCAGCTCGAGCGCGCAGGCGCTCGACAGGGCCGGCGCGAGGTCGCCGCCGAGCGCCTCCACGGTGGCGAGGAGCAGGACGGGCCGCAGCCGCTTGCCGCCGGCCTCGAGCGGGTGGCGCAGCGCCGCCGCGAAGGGCGCGAGGTCGGGCTCCGCGCCGATCAGCGCGCCGACGCGCTCGTCGAGCGCCGCCTCGACCACGCCCGCCAGGCGGGCCAGGTGCTCAGAGGAGGTCGAGCTGCCCATCGCCGCGCTCGTCGGCCAGCGCCCGGCGCCGGCGGTCGATCTCGGCCGCGATCTCCTTGGCGGTCTCCTGCAGCTCCTCGAGCGCCAGCACGGCCTCGTCGGGGCCCTCGACGGCGTCGAGCCGCGCGCGCGCGGCCTCGAGCCGGGCGACCAGCT
This sequence comes from uncultured Actinomycetes bacterium, assembly GCA_903873565.1. Taxonomy (GTDB): domain Bacteria; phylum Actinomycetota; class Thermoleophilia; order Gaiellales; family F1-60-MAGs149; genus F1-60-MAGs149. Next base: position 208 of record CAIQOY010000114.1, on the reverse strand, counting down.
CGTCGAAGGGATCGGCCTCGTCCATGCCGGGAGGTTACCGGCCCGTGCCGCGCCTGCGCGCGGCGGCGCCGAGGATGCCGTTCACGAACGTCGCGGCCTCCGGGGAGGCGTAGCGGCTCGCCAGGGCGACCGCCTCCGCGATCGCCACGGCGGCGGGCGGGTCGTCGGCGTCGAGCTCGACCAGCCCGACGCGCAGGACGGCGCGCTC
>CAIQOY010000113.1 GCA_903873565.1 uncultured Actinomycetes bacterium | reverse complement strand
GAGCGGCGCGAGCGCGGCCCCGCCCAGCACCCACAGCGCGAGCGCCCCGGCGACCGCGCCCGCGAGGGCCGGGACGAGCACGGGGCGCAGCGCCCTCACAGCCCCGCCCCGGCCGCGATCCGCCGCAGCAGCACGAGCGCGACGAGGGTGAGTCCGCCGGCCACGGCGAGCACCCCGAGCCCGAGGCCCGTGGTCAGGAGCGCCGTCAGCGCGGCCGGGGCGAGGACGCCGAGGAGCCCGAGCGAGGCGAGCGGGGCGAGCGGGATCGCGCGCGCCGCGATGCGGGCCTGCGCGGTCTGCGCACGCGCCTCGAGCCGCAGGCGCTCGCGGTCGGCGAGCCCCTCGGCCACCGCGAAGAGCGACGCCACGAGGTCGCCGCCGAGCTCCGCGTGCAGCTCGATGGCCCCGACGATCGCCATGCCGCCCGGGCGCGCCGCGATCGGATCGAGCGCGACCCGCGTGGGGTCGCCGGCGGCGAGCCGCGCCGCGCACGCGGCGAGGAGCAGCCCGGAGGCGTCGTCGACCGCCGCCTGCGCGCGACTGACCGCCTCGGGCACGGGCAGGCCGGCGGCGCAGCCGCGGGCCAAGGCGCGGGCGATCTCCGGGAGGTCCGGCTCGGGGCCGCGCGCCCTCACGCCGCGATCTCCGTCACGCGCCAGCCGGCCCCGGCCCGCTCGACCCGCGCGATCGCGGCCACGCGGCGGGTGCCGTCGGGGTCGCGCACGACGTGGACGACGGCGTGGATCGCGGAGGCGACCTGCTCGCGCACGGCGGCGTGCGGGACGTCGACGCCGCCCATCAGGGCCATCGTCTCGAGCCGGCGCAGCGCGTCCTCGGGCCCGTTGGCGTGGATGGTCGCCAGCGATCCGTCGTGGCCGGTGTTCATCGCGAGCACCAGGTCGATCGCCTCGCCGCCCCGGATCTCCCCCACCACCAGCCGGTCGGGGCGCATCCGCAGCGCGTTGCGCACGAGCCGGCGCAGGTCGATCTCGCCGCGCCCCTCGACGTTCGGCGGACGCGCCTCGAGGCGCGCCACGTGTCGGCTCTGGAAGCCGAGCTCGGCCGCGTCCTCCACGGAGACGATCCGCTCGTCCTCCGGCACGAGGCCCGTGAGGGCGCCGAGCAGCGTCGTCTTGCCCGTGCCCGTGCCGCCGCTGACCAGCACGTTGAGGCGGCGCTGCACGAGCGCGGCCAGGAGCGCCGCCTGCGCGTCCGCGACCATGCCGCGCGCCCGCAGGTCCTCGAAGCGCAGGGGCTCGGCGCCGAAGCGGCGGATCGTGATCAGCGGGCCGTCGACGGCGAGCGGCGGCAGCACGACGTTGACGCGGGAGCCGTCCGGCAGGCGCGCATCGACGAGCGGCGTGGCGTCGTCGATCCGCCGGCCGCAGGCGGCGACCAGGCGCACCGCGGTACGGCGCAGGTCGAGGGCGTCGCGGAAGCGGGCGTCGACCCGCACGAGCCGCCCGTCGCGCTCCACCCAGACGTCGTGCGGGCCGTTGACCAGCACCTCGCCGACACGCGGGTCCGCGAGCAGGCCCGCGAGCGGGCCGGCGAGGGCGGCGAGGCCGCTCACGCCCCGCCCCGCGGCGGCAGGCTGGCGAGGCGCCCCTCCACGAGCAGGAGCAGCTCCTCGGGGTCGTCGAGGTCGATCGCCGGCCCGGAGCCGCGCAGCCGGCCGGCGAACCGCTCGAGCATGGTCGGGGCGGTCGGGCAGTCGACGATGCGCAGCGCCTCGACGCCGAGGCGCTCGACGCGCCGGCGCGCCGCCTCCGCCTCGTCGGGGCGATGGGCGTGGGCGACCACGACGACGAGGTCGGCCTCGGCCACGGTCTCGCAGGCCGGGCCGAGCGGACGGCCCGCGTCGACGACCACGAGGGCCGCCGACCGGCGCGCGTCCGCGATCAGGGCGCGCAGCGCGCCGTCCCGGATCAGCCAGGCGAGGTCGGGGCGCGGGCAGGCCACCACGAGCGTGCCGAAGGGCGCCCGTCGCGCGAGGGCCGCCCAGGCCGCCGCCGGATCGCCGGCACCGGCCAGGCCCGCGTCGCCGGGGGGCCCGGCCAGGTCGAGGCGGAGCGCCGTGGCGCCGCCGGCGAGGTCGGCGTCGACGAGGCAGACCCCGCGATCGGCATCGCAGGCCAGCGCGAGGGCGGCCGTCG
>CAIQOY010000112.1 GCA_903873565.1 uncultured Actinomycetes bacterium | reverse complement strand
GGGACCCGCCTCGGGGACGCCGCCGAGCGCTTCCTGGAGGCCCTCTAGGGCGATCGCCGCGCCGCGTCCCGGATCCGTCCGATGCCCGCACTAGGCTGGCACCCGTTCCCGATCGGGAGGGATTCGATGGAGCAGGGGATCGAGCGCGAGGGCGGCCCTGAGGGCGGCCTCGACAACGACCTCGCGCGCACGCTGATCGCGCGGGCCGAGGAAGACGGCGGGCTCTCGCAGGCGGCGATCCGCGGTGCGCTCGACGAGCTCGACCTCTCGGATGCGCAGGTCGAGGACCTCTACCGCCAGCTCGACGCCGCGGACGTGGAGATCGTCGCCTCGGACGACGACGAGGACGAGGAGGCGCCCGCGCGCCCCTCGCTCGACCTCTCGACGCGCGAGGTCTCGACGGACACGCTGCAGCTCTTCCTCAAGGACATCGGCAAGGTGCCGCTCCTGACCGCCGCGCAGGAGGTCGAGCTCGCCAAGCGCATCGAGAAGGGCGACCAGCGCGCCAAGCAGCACATGATCGAGGCCAACCTGCGCCTCGTCGTGTCGATCGCGAAGAACTACCGCAACCAGGGCCTGCCCTTCCTCGACCTGATCCAGGAGGGCACGATCGGCCTCGTGCGGGCCTCGGAGAAGTTCGACTACCGCAAGGGCTACAAGTTCTCGACGTACGCGACGTGGTGGATCCGCCAGGCCGTGGCGCGCGCCCTCGCGGACAAGGGCCGCACGATCCGCATGCCGGTGCACGTCGTCGAGAAGCTCAACAAGGTCGCGCGCATCGAGCGCCGCCTGCAGGCCGAGCTCGGCCGCGAGCCGACCGTCGAGGAGCTGTCCGAGGCCTCGGACGTCACCGTCGCCGACATCGAGTACATCCGCCGCTCCGCGCAGGCGCCCGTCTCGCTCGAGAAGCCCGTCGGCGAGGAGGACGAGTCGACCTTCGGCGACTTCATCCCGGACACCGTCGGCCCGCGCCCCGACGAGGCCGCCGAGGAGGTGCTGCAGCGCGAGGCGCTGCGCAACATCCTCTCGATGCTCTCGTACCGCGAGCGCCGCGTGCTCGAGCTGCGCTACGGGCTCGACGGGCACGACCCGCGCACGCTCGACGAGGTCGGCCGCGCCTTCAACGTGACGCGCGAGCGGATCCGGCAGATCGAGAACCAGAGCCTGCGCAAGCTGCAGGCGATGGCCTCGGCGCAGGGGATGAAGGCGGCCTAGCCGCCGTCGCGGCGGAGCAGGAGCACCGCCGGCAGGCTCAGCGCGCAGAGCAGGGCGAGCAGCAGGTTCGCCTGCTGCACCGCGTCCGCGATGGCGGGCGCGGCGGCCGTGGAGGACTCCGCGCGCTCGAGCGCGGGCCGGCCGACCGCCGCCAGCACGACCGCGCCGGCCAGGGCGACGCCGATGCCGCCGCCGATCGAGCGGGCCAGCGGGACGCCGGCCGTGGCGCGCCCCTCGCCGCCCGGCCGCTCGCGCGAGGCGCTGAGCAGCGCGACGGGGCTCTGGATGCCCATCCCGAAGGCGGCCACGATGATCCCGGCGGCGAGCGTGCGGCCGCCGAGCACGGGCAGGCCCATCAGCGCGACGCCGCCGGTCACGATCAGCATCGCGAGCAGCATCTGGGTGCGGTGGGTGAAGGGCAGGCGCGAGCTGACGAAGGAGCCCGAGGCCCAGGCGGCGGTCGTGCCCACGAGCGGGATCGCGGCCACGAGGATCGGCCAGCCGAGGCCGACCTGGAGCCCGAGCGGCACGAGGCCGTCGGCCCCCACGAAGGCGATCCCCGCCGTCGCGCAGAGGATCGCGATGCCGCGGCCCGCCCGCGTGCGCGGGAAGACCGGCTCCGCGGCGCGCCACTCGCTGACCAGGAACAGCACGGCCGGGATCGGCGCCCAGCGCGGGTCGAGGAGGAGCGTCGCGACGGTGGCCCCGAGCAGCAGCGGGCCCAGCGGGTGCAGGCGCGCGGATGGGTCCGCCGGGCGGATCGCGGGGTCGCGCAGCCCGCGGAAGCCGGCGAGCGCGACGAGCGCGGTCATCGCCACGGGCAGGAGGAAGGCGGCGCGCCACGAGACGAAGTCGGTCAGCACGGCCCCGAGCACCGGGCCGGCCAGGGCGGCCAGGGCCCAGACCGAGTTGGACAGGGCGTAGGCGCGGGGGCGGAGCGGGGCCGGGATCCGCTGCACGACGACCGACAGCGGGACGGCGAGCAGGAACCCGGCCGCGAACCCCTGCAGGAGCCGCAGCACGGCGATCCACTCCATGGCGGGCGCGAACGGCGCGATCAGCCCGGCGACCCCGAACAGGATGCAGCCGAACAGGAGCGAGGGCCACGCGCCGCGGCGGTCGATCACGGCCCCGCTGAGCGGCAGCCCGACGGCGAGGGCGGCCGCGTAGGCGCCCACCACCAGCGGGTAGCGGTCGAGCCCGCCGAGGTCGCGGGCCGCGCTCGGCAGCGCGGTGGCCACGAGCAGGAGGTCGGAGGCGGCGACGAACGAGGCGCCGCCCGCGGCGGCGAGCAGCATCCGGCGGCCGGGGGCGACCAGCTCCCGGAACGAGGCGTCCGCGCTCACCAGGGCGGGCGGCCGTGGACCCAGCGACCGCCGACCATGGTCGCGACGACCCGGATCCCGGCCAGGTCCTCGGGCGGCGTGGCGACGGGGTCGCCGTCGAGGACGACGAGGTCCGCTGCCCGGCCCGGGGCGAGGCGGCCGAGGCGGGCGCCGAGGCCGCTGACGGCGTAGGGGGCCCAGGTCATCGCGCGCAGCGCGTCGTCGACGGCGAGCGCGTGCCCCGGGTGGTGCGGTCGGCCGACCGCGGCGGCGAGGGTGGCGAGCGGGTCGAGGGGCGAGATCGGCGCGTCCGTGCCGAGCACGAGCACGGCGCCGGCCGCGCGCAGCGGCTCCCAGGCGTAGGCTCCGGCCCCGCGCGCGCCCCACGCGGCCGCGGCGTCCGCGCGGTCCTCGACGGCGTGGACCGGCTGCATCGAGGCCACGACGCCGAGCTCGGCGAAGCGCGCGAGGTCGTCGGGGTGGACGATCTGGGCGTGCTCGATCCGCGGCGGGCGCTCGTGCAGCTCGGCCAGCTCCCGCCAGGCGTCGCGGCTCGCGGCGAGGCCGTCGAGGGCGGCCCGCACGGCGGCGTCCCCGATCGCGTGCAGCGCGACCGGCAGCCCGAGGCCGGCGGCGCGGGTCGCGAGGTCGGCGACCCCATCGGCGCCCAGCAGGGCGAGGCCGCGGCCGCCGTCGTCGTACGGCTCGAGCATGTGCGCGGTGCGGGCGCCGAGCGTGCCGTCGAGGAAGGCCTTGACGGGGCCGATCCGGACGTGGTCCGAGCCGAAGCCCGCGACGACCCCGACCTCGTCGACGGCGTCGAGGTGCTCGGCGCCGATCGCGCTCAGGACGCGCAGCGTGACGCGGTCCTCGCCGTCGAGCTCCTGCCACGTGCGCCGCCCGCCCGTCCGCTCGAAGTCGTGGACGCCGGTCAGGCCCGCGGCGTGGGCGGCGCGCTGCCCCTCGACCACGGCGCTCCGGCGCTCCGCGCGGGTCGGGGCGGGCAGGGGCGTGTCCCAGGCCGCGTCCTCGCGCCGGATCGCCTCGCCGCCGACCGCGTCGAGCGCCGCCGTGCTCAGCCACAGCGCGTGGCGGTCGCGCGACCAGAGCGCGGCGGGCCGCCCGCCCGCCGCGGCGTCGAGCGCGGCCGCCGGGTCGGG
>CAIQOY010000111.1 GCA_903873565.1 uncultured Actinomycetes bacterium | reverse complement strand
GTTCCTCGCCGCCGAGGACGACCCCGAGCTGACCGCGCTGCGCGTGGCCGTGCAGGGCGGCGGCTGCTCCGGCTTCCAGTACGCCCTCGGCTTCGACACCGGCGCGCAGGACGGCGACGAGGTGATCGTGGCGCACGGCGTCACCGTGCTCGTCGACCCCTTCTCGATGCCGTACCTCAACGGCGCCGACATCGACTTCGTCGACGGCCTCAACGGCACCGGCTTCTCGATCACGAACCCGAACACGGTCGCCGGCTGCGGCTGCGGCTCGTCCTTCCAGCTCTAGGAGGGCGAGGAGGCCGAGGGCGAGGAGGCCGTCACCGCCTCCGCGGGCGGCGGCTGCACCAGCTGCTCGCACGGCTAGCCCCGTGCGCGACGTCGAGGTCCGCCCCGGCGGGATCGCGCTCGGACAGCTCCTGAAGTTCGCCGGCCTGGCCGACACGGGGGGCGACGCCAAGGCCCTGCTGGCCGCGGGCGACGTCACCGTCAACGGCGCGGTCGAGGAGCGCCGCGGCCGCTCGCTGGTCGACGGCGACGTCGTCGAGGTCGCGGGCCAGGAGCCCGTCCGCGTGGTCGGGGCCTGAGGTGCACGGCCTGCCCGACGGCCTCGGCGAGCGGCTCGCCGCGCTCTGCGCGGTCGACGCCCAGACCGGCGACCTGGCCGGCCTCGCCCGCTCCGCGGAGCTGCTGGCCGGCTGGGCCGCCGACGACGGCCTCGCCGTCGAGGTCCGCGCCACGCCCGAGGGCCCGCTCGTCGTCGCCTCGACCCGCGGCACGGGCGGCGACCGCACGCTCCTGATCGGCCACCACGACGTCGTCTACCCCGCCGGCACCGCCGCGGCCCGCCCGCTCGCGGCTCGCGACGGCCGGCTGCTCGGCCCCGGCGTCGCCGACATGCGCGGCGGCCTGCTGGTCGGCCTCGCCGCCCTCGCCGAGCTGGCCCGCGACCCCGCCGGCCCGCACGGGGCGGCCGAGCTCTGGATCGTCCCCGACGAGGAGGCGCGCTCGTGGGCCCCCGGCTGCCTCGACGAGTGGCGCGGCGCCGACCGCGCGATCTGCCTCGAGTGCGGCCGTGCCGACGGCTCGATCGTCACCGCCCGCAAGGCCTGCACCTGGCTGACCCTCGAGGCGGTCGGCCGCGACGCGCACGCGGGCACCGAGCGCGACGCCGGCCGCTCCGCCCTGATGGCGCTGGTGCGCGAGGCGCTGCGGATCGAGGAGGAGCTGCACGGGGCCCGCCCCGGCGTGCAGGCCTCCGTCACCGAGCTCAACGCGGGCATCGGCAAGAACACCGTGCCCGGCCACGCCACCGCCTCGGTCGACCTGCGCGCCGACACCGCCGCCGACCTCGCCTGGGCCGTTGCCGAGCTCGGCCGCTTCGGCGCCCACGACGGGGTCGCCGTCCGCCGCTCCGACGAGCCCGGCTTCCCGTCCCTCGACCGCGACGCGGCCCTCGCCGAGCGCACGCTCGCCCTGCTCGCCGAGGTGGGCGCGCCCGCCACGGAGGCCACGGCCGCCGGCGCCTCCGACGGCTCGTGGGCGTCGAGCATCGGCATCCCAACCGTCGACGGGCTGGGCCCGATCGGCGGCGGCGACCACGGCCCCGACGAGTGGATCGACCCCGCCTCCGTCGCCCCGCGGATCGAGGTGGTGCGCCGGCTGATCGCCGGCGGCTAGGCGGCGGGTAGGCTTCGCGCATGGCCACGAGCGCCCGCGAGTACAGCCCCGCGATCGAGGACTACCTGAAGGCGATCCACCAGATCGCCGAGGCCTCCGGGGGCGGCCCCGTGCAGACCCAGGCCCTGGCCGACCGCCTCGCCGTCTCCACCGCGTCGGTGACCGGGATGATGAAGAAGCTCGACCAGGCCGGGCTCGTCGAGCACGAGCCCTACCGCGGCGTCGTCCTCACGCCGAAGGGCGAGGCGATC
>CAIQOY010000110.1 GCA_903873565.1 uncultured Actinomycetes bacterium | reverse complement strand
GCTCCGGCCCTCCCTGGACCCGGTGTCGATGCTCTGCGCCGGCGACCTCCCGGCCGGGATCGACACCTGCCAGGGCGACTCCGGCGGACCCCTGGCCATGACGATCGCCGGCACCCGCACCCTGGTCGGCGACACCAGCTGGGGGCCGGACCCGTGCGCGAGTGCGCCGGGCGTCTACGGCCGGATCTCCGCCTTCCGGAGCTGGATCCTGGACGACCTGTCGGCGGCGAGCGAGCTGGTGCGCAGCCACCTGATGCGCCAGAACGCGGCTGCGCGCAACCTCGAGCTCCGCAGCACCGGACCCGACGTCACCCTGACCTGGGGCGTCACCCCCGCCAACTGGACGACGACCGGCTTCCGCGTGACGATCAACGGCTCGGTCGAGACCATCACCGGCCCGACCACGGCGCGCACCGTCAAGGCCCCGGCCGGCGGCACCGTCAGCGCCACCGTCGAGCCGCAGGTCACCCTCGGCACCGCCACCTCGGCCACCCTCAACGCCACACCCATCCCCACCCGCGCCCCCGTGGTCACCGCCCCGGACCCCGCCGCGCCGCGCGTCGGCACGCCCCTCACCGTCACCGCCGCCACGGACGACCCCTGGGGCGGTGCCCCCACCTACCAGTGGCTCGTCGACGGCGCCGTCATCCCCGGCGCCACCGCCGCCACCTACGAGCCGCTCGCCCGCCAGGCCGGCAGGCGCCTCAGCGTCCGCATCGCCGCGACGAACGCCGCCGGCACCGGCACCGCCACCATCACCGCCGGCCGCGTCCGCCAGGCCCCCCGCGTCGCCCCCGGCCCCGTCGCCGTCACCGGCAGCGCCCGCGTCGGCGGCCGCCTGCAGGCCCGCCCACCGGCCGTCGGCGGCTATCCGCAGCCCAGGGCCAGCTACCGCTGGTTCCGCGACGGCCGCCGCGTGCCCGGCGCCACCGGCCCCGTCTACCGCGTCCGCCCCGCCGACGCCGGCGCCCTGATCACGGGCCGCGTCACCTGGACCAACGCGACCGGCACCATCACCCGCACGCTCCGACCCACCGCGATCGGCCGTTGAGATGACACCGAGCACGCCACACGCACGCCGACTCGACCGACCGGGCGCCTGCGCCCCGCACGCGCCGGCCGCGGGCGGGCGGTGGGCTCCCGTGGCCCCCGTCGTGCGGCGCGCGTTCCTCCTCGTGGCGGCGACCTGGGTGCTCGTCGGGGCCGGTACCGCCTCCGCCGCGCCGATGGGGCCGATGGGGCCGCGCGTCATCAACGGATCGAACGCGGTGGCGGGTGCGTGGCCGGGCATCGCGTACCTCCAGTTCACCCCGTCCGCGGTCCCGAACGGGATCGCCGTCGACGCGGCGGGCAACGTCTTCACCGCGGACTACGCCGCGGGCGCGGTCAGCAAGATCACCCCGGGCACCACGCCGACGGTCGACATCGGCTGGGCCATGCCCGGCGGCAAGCCGCTCGCCATCGCCATCGACACGAACGTCACCGGCGACCCCGCCGATGACGTCGTCTACGTCACGAACGCCACGAACACCGTCACCGCGTTCGACTCCGCCGGAACAGCGCTCTGGACCGCGGCGACCGGTGCGACGCCCATCGGCATCGCCCTCGACGCCAGCGGCAGCGTCTACACCGCGAACTACAGCGAGGGCACGGTGACCAGGGTCACGCCCAGCGGCGTCGCCTCCGAGTTCGCCACGACCGGTCTGGGACCGCACGCCGTCGCCGTCGACGCCGACGGCAGCGTCTACACCGCGAACCGGGTCGCGGGCACCGTCACGAAGTTCAACGCGGCCGGGGCCCCGCAGTGGACCGTCTCGACCGGCGCGGGACCGTCCGGCATCGCCATCGACGCCAAGGGCGCCGGCACCGCCGACGACGTCATCTACACCGCGAACACCGCGGACGGCACGGTCACCAAGATCACCTCCGGCGGGGTCGTGACCGACCCCTTCGCGACGATCGGCACGGGGCCCGCGGCCATCGCCGTCGACGCCGCGGGCAACGTCTACACCGCGAACGCGAACGCGAGCAACGTCACGAAGATCACCTCCGGCGGGACCGTGACCCACCCCTACAAGACGACCGGCGCGGGACCGGTCGCCATCGCCGTCGACGCGACGGGGATCCTCTACACCGCCGACCAGGCGGGGAGCACCGTCACCAAGATCGCCGCGGACGGCACCCGGACCCTCGACTGGGCCGTCCTCGAGGCCTTCAGCGCGAACTGCACCGGCAGCGTGATCGCGCCGGCCGTGATCCTCACCGCCGCGCACTGCACGGTGGACGCGCTCAAGATCCCCGCCATCGCCGGCGTCGCGCGCCCGGGCGTGATCATGGCGAGCGACACCGACACCCAGCGATTGTGGGATCTGCAGTACCTCCTGCCGCACCCCGGCTACGAACCGGTGACGCTCCAGAACGACGTCGCCCTCGTGGTGCTCGAACGGAGCACCGGAGCGCCGGCGATGCCGGTGATCGCGCCGTGGCAGGACGGCCTCGTGGTCGGCGGCGCAGCCGTGGACATGGCGGGCTGGGGGAAGATGGCCCCGGGCGGCATCTCCCCGACCACCGAGCTGCAGGAGGCGACGGTCCCGCTGATCTCGAACGCCGCCTGCGAGCGCGGCTTCGAGTCAACCGAGCTCGCCGCGTTGTTCACCCCCGCGTCGATGCTCTGCGCCTACGACGGGCCTGCGGGCATCGGCGTCTGCCAGGGCGACTCGGGCGGGCCGCTCTCGCTCACGGTCGCGGGCACGCGCACCCTGATCGGCGTCACCAGCTGGGTGCAGATGCCCTGCGCGAGCGGGCCGTCGGTCTACAACCGCCTCTCGGCGTTCCGGAGCTGGATCCTGGACGACCAGTCGATCGCGAGCGAGCTGGTGCGCGACCACCTGACGCGCCAGAACGCGGCCGCGCGCAACCTCGAGCTGCGCAGCACCGGATCCGACGTGACCCTGACGTGGGGCGTCACGCCCGCCAACTGGACGACGACCGGCTTCCGCGTGACGATCAACGGCTCCGCGGAGACCGTGACCGGCCCGACGACGGCGCGCACCGTCTCGGTCCCGGCCGGCGGCACCGTCACCGCCACCGTCCTGCCCGAGGTCACGCTCGGCACGGCGACCGCCGCCACCCTCGCCGCCACGCCCACCCCCACCCGCGCACCCGTCGTCACCGCCTCGGACCCCGCCGCGCCGCGCGCCGGCAGGCGCCTGACGGTCACCGCCGCCTCCGACGACCCGTGGGGCGGCGCCCCCGCCTACCAGTGGCTGATCGACGGCGCCGCCATCCCCGGCGCCACCAGCGCCACCTACCGGCCGCTCGCCCGCCAGGCCGGCCAGCGCCTCAGCGTCCGCATCACCGCGACCAACGCCGCCGGCACCGGCACCGCCACCGTCGCCGCCGGCCGCGTCCGCCAGGCGCCGCAGGTCGCGACGGGGCCGGTCGCGGTCACCGGCACCGCCCGCGTCGGCGGCCGCCTCCGGGCCCGCCCGGCGATCGCGACGGGCTTCCCGCAGCCCACGGCGACGTACCGCTGGTTCCGCGACGGCCGCCGCATCCCCGGCGCCACCGGCGCGGCCTACCGCGTGCGCCCCGCCGACGCCGGCGCCGTGATCTCGGGCCGCGTCACCTGGACCAACGCCACCGGCACCGCCATCCGTATGCTGCGTCCCACGACGATCGCCCCCTGAGATGACCCCGGCCATCACCTCTCCCCTCCATCACGCGACCCGCCCGGCGCGGGCCGCCCGACCGCGCAGGGCGCTCCCGTGACCGCCTTCGCCCGGACCCTCGCCGCGGCCGCGGCGGTGCTCGCCCTCGCCGGCTGCGGCGGCCAGTCGTCCGGTCCGCCCGAGGGCTTCACGCGCCTCGCGGACGTCGCCCCGGAGATCGTGCAGGAGGTCCGCTACCACGGCGAGCACAACTTCGTGGGCCGGCCCATCACCGGCTACGAGGCGCCCGAGTGCTGGCTGACCGAGGAGGCGGCGCAGGCCCTCGCCGCGGTCCAGGCCGACGTCACGGCCAAGGGCTACTCGCTCAAGGTCTACGACTGCTACCGGCCGCAGCGCGCCGTGGACGACTTCGTGGCCTGGGCCGAGGACCCCGCGGACGACGTCACGCGCGGCGAGTTCTACCCGCGCCTGGCGAAGGACCAGCTGTTCCCGCTGGGCCTGATCGCGGCGAAGAGCGGGCACAGCCGGGGGTCGACGGTCGACGTCACGCTGGTGCCCCTCGGAGCGGGCGCCAGCCCGCCGTGGGTCGTCGGGGACCCCATCGTCGACTGCGCCGCCCCCGTGGGCGAGCGGTTCGCGGACACGTCGATCGACATGGGCACCGGCTTCGACTGCTTCGACCCGCTCGCGGCGACGGCGAGCCCCGACATCACGGCGGAGCAGCAGGCCAACCGGGAGCTGCTCGTGTCCGCGATGGAGGCGGCGGGCTTCGTCAACCTCCCCGAGGAGTGGTGGCACTACACCCTCGCCGACGAGCCCTTCCCCGAGACGTTCTTCGACGCGCCCATCACCTGAGCGCGCCGCGCGGCGCGCTCAGAGCTGGCGCTGGACGAGGTCCCGGTAGTGGCCGCCGAGGGCCATCAGCTCGTCGTGGCGGCCGACCTCGACGACGCGGCCGGCCGCGACGACGGCGATCTGGTCGGCGTCCCGGACCGTCGAGAGGCGGTGGGCGATGACCACGCGGGTGGCGGCCATCCGCGCGAGGGAGTCGGTCACGATCTGCTGCGTCGGGTTGTCGAGGGCGCTCGTCGCCTCGTCGAGGATGATCAGGCGCGGACGGCCCGCGACGGCGCGGGCGAGCAGGAGGCGCTGCACCTGGCCGCCCGACAGCGTCCCGCCGCCGTCCATCAGCATCGTGTGCATCCCCATCGGCAGCTCGCGGATGAAGTCCGCGAGGCCGACCTCCTCGGCCGCCGCCCAGGCGTCGTCGGTCGTGATGTCGCGCCCGCCGACGATGTTGTCGAGGATCGAGCCGCCCATCAGCGTGAACTTCTGCATCACGACGCCGAACTGCCGGCGCACGTAGGCGAGGTCCAGGTCGACCAGCGGGACGCCGTCGAGGAGCACCGAGCCCCGCTCGGGCTGCTCGAAGCCGAGCAGGCAGCGCAGGACGGTCGACTTGCCGCAGCCCGACTCGCCGACGAGGGCCGTGAAGGAGCCCGCCGGGATCGACAGGGAGAGGCCGTCGAGCACCAGGGGCAGGTCGTCCGCGTAGCGGAAGTGCAGGTCCTGGAAGGCGATCGCGCCGGTCACGTCGAGGGCGCGGCCGCCCTGCTGGCCCTCCTCCGGGGTGGTGAGGATCGGCTCGGCGCGCTCGATCATGACCAGGGCCTTGCCGATCTGACCCGCGGCGGCCACGATCGAGCCGACGGCGGCGGTCGCCATCCCCAGCGCGGTCGCGAAGACCGCGAAGCTGGCGATGCCGATGTCGTTGCCCTCGAGCATCGCCACCAGGTAGACCGCGGCGCTCGCGGTCAGCCCGAGGCTGCCGGCGGCGACGGCCGTGAGCTCGGTGCGGACGGCCGCCTGCATCTGGGCGCGCTGGAAGCGCGACATGACCTCCGCCCAGCGCCGGAACATCGTCGCCGTCGCCCCGGCGACCCGGATCTTGGCGACGCCCTGGACCAGCTGGAGCGCCAGCGCGTCCCGCTCGCCCTGCGCCGTGGCCGCCTGGCGGTTGAACCGCTGGGCGAGCCGCAGCGCGACGGCGCACACCGCCACGACGACGACGATGGCGCCGAGCGCGGGCAGGATCAGCGCGGGCACGCTGACCGCCACCACGATCAGGTTCACGATCGCGAAGGCCGCGGACAGCCCGGTCACGAGGATGGTGTCGCCGATCAGCTGCCGGGCCATGTCGACGCCCGTGATGCGGTCCGTGAGGTCGCCGACCTCGTAGCGCCGGAAGAAGCTCGTCGGCAGGCTCAGCGTCCGGTCCCAGATCGCCGGCGCGAGGTTGCGGTCCAGCTCGCCGCCGAGGCGCAGCAGGGTGAAGTTGCGGGTCAGCTCGAAGACGAAGAGCCCGAAGGCGGCGCACCCGATCACGAGGATCAGCCCGGCCAGCGCCGCGGTGGAGTTGCTGGGCACCGCGACGCCGATGATCTTGCCGAGCACGATCGGGACCAGGAGCGTCATCAGGCTCGCGCCCAGGGCCAGGGTCGCGGTCCACGTGAACTCCCCGCGCCACGAGCGCCGCGCGGTGGCCAGGAGGCCGCGGATGCCGGCCGGCCCGGGGGGCAGCACCCGCTGGACGACGATCGCCGCCGTGGCGATGCCGGCGCCGACCGCGTCGTCGACCGGGGTCTCGACGCCGTTCGCGGGCGACACGGCCACGTAGCGCGTGCCGCCGGCGCCCGGCCAGCGCCGCGAGCGGGGCCGCACGACGATCAGCGCGCCGTCGGCGTCGTGGCCGATGAAGGCGTCGCCGTCGCGCGTCCACCAGCGGCCCTCGAGGACGACCGCGCGCGAGCGCGCGGTGCAGCTGCGCAGGAGGGCCGCCACCTGGACGCCGAGGGGCGCCTCGGGGTCGCGTTCGCCGGGGACGAAGGCGACGCCCTCGCCCTCGCACATCAGCCGCACGGCATCGGCGACGGCGTCCCCCGTCAGCTCGAGGCGGCCCTCGTCGATGGACGCCAGCTCCTCGCCGGCCTCCTGCACGAGCTCCGCGTCGCGCAGGCCGAGCGTCGCGATGCGCGCGGCCTCGTCGCCGCGCGAGGCCGTGGCGGCGCCGCGGGCCAGCACGTCGAGGCGCCCCTCCGCGGCGGGCTCCGCCGGCTCGACGCGGGTCCCGGGGATCGCCAGCGCGATGGTCGCCCCGCCGGCGACGGCCTCGGCCGCGGCGGTCAGCACCTGCCCCGGCCCGAACGAGCGCAGGGGGATCCGCCGGCCGCGGCCGTCGTCGCCGGCCCAGAACGCGTCGACCCGGCCCTCGAGCACCCGCCACGCCATCTCCCCGACGTCGCAGCGCCACGGCAGCGACGCATCCACGTGGCGCGTGCCGTCGTCGCCCGCGATCCCGACCTCCGCCGCCGTCGCGGGCGCGAGCAGCGTCCGGCGCGCCGCGTACTCGGTGGCCATCAGCTCTCCACCAGCGTGCGGTAGAGGCCGTCGGCCTGGAGCAGCTCGTCGTGCGTCCCGCTCTGGACCACGACGCCCTTGTCCAGCACCAGGATCAGGTCGGCGTCGCGGATCGTGGACAGCCGGTGCGCGATCACGAGGGTCGTGCAGCCCCGGCGCCGGAGCTCGTTATCGATGCGGACCTCGGTCAGGGCGTCGAGCGCGCTCGTCGCCTCGTCGAGCACGAGGATCGTGGGGTCGATCGACAGCGCCCGCGCGATCTCCACGCGCTGGCCCTGGCCGCCGCTGAAGTTGCGGCCGTGCTCGGCCACCTCGGACTCGTAGGCGCCGGGCCGCGCGGTGATCACGTCCTCGATGAGGGCGTCCTGCGCCGCGACCGTGACGCGCGCCGCCTCGATCGACGGATCCCAGAGCGTGAGGTTCTCGCGCACCGTGCCCTTGAACAGGTGGATCGACTGGTCGACGAGCGCGAGCGAGGAGCTCAGCACGGCGCCCGGGATCTCGTCCCGGGGCACGCCATCCAGCAGGATGGTGCCGGACCAGGGCTGCTCGAGCCCGGTCAGGAGCCGGGACACCGTGGACTTGCCGGCGCCCGAGGAGCCGACGAAGGCGATCCGGTGGCCGGGCTCGACCGTGAACGACAGCCCCTTCAGAAGCGGCGGGGCGCCCGGGTTGTAGCCGAACACGACGTCGCGGAACTCGATGCGCCCCTGCAGCTTGGCGGCCGTGGGCGCCGGCCGGGCCCGCGGGCCCGCCTCCCGCTGCGGCACCGCCGAGCGCAGGCCGTCCGTCTCGGGCTCCTGCTCGAGCACGTCGTCGATCTTGGGCATCACGGCGCGGAACTGCAGGAGCGCGTTGCCCGCCTGCACGAGCATGGCGAAGGGCGCGAGGAACCCCGAGACCAGGACCTGCAGGGCGACGAGCCCACCCAGCGAGAGGTCGCCGTTGAGGACCTGCAGGCCCCCGATGCCGAGGACCGCGGCCGAGGCGAGGATGCCCAGGAAGCCGGGCAGGGTCGCGAGGACCTGGTTGGACGCGGCGGTCTCCTGGCGCACGCTGACGACCCGCGCCGACTGGCCGCCGAAGCGCGCGAAGAGCTCCTGCTCCGCGCCGGTCGCCTTGATGAACTCGATCGCGGACAGCCCCGACGAGGCGACCGCGGAGAGCTTGCCCTGCTCCTGCATCAGCAGCTGCTGGCGCTCCGTCTGGCGGCGCGCCATCGCCCGCAGGATCGCGAAGTTGAGCACGCCGATCACGAGCGCGGCCACGGCCGCCAGCGGGCTCAGCACGAGCATCGCGAGGAAGTAGAGGAGGACGGCGACGAGGCCGGTCACGGCCGACGGCAGGGGCCCCGCCAGGAGCATGGAGACCATCGCGGGCATCCGCAGGCGCCACGAGATCTCCCCCGGCTGGCGCTGGGTGAAGAAGCGCATGGGCAGGCGCAGGACCCGCCAGGTCATGTCCGCGGCGAGGGTCGTCGTGAAGTCCGTGGAGATGCCGACCAGGGTGCGGCGCTGGACCCAGCCGAGCACCACCTGCGCGACGATCGCGAGCGCGATGGCGACCATGAAGCCGGTCACGATGGCGGTGCTCGAGGCGGCGATCACCCGGTTGATGAAGAACGACAGGAAGCCCGCGGCGGCGATGCCGGGGATGGTCGCGAAGATCCCGACGAGCGCGGTGAAGGCGAGGGCCGCCGCGTAGGGGCGGACGTGCGCGCGCATCGACGCCACCAGGGACGGCGGCCGGCCGCCGCGCTCGAACTCCGGCGTCGGGGCGAAGTCGATGGCGATGCCGGTGAACGAGGTGTCCATCTCGTCCCACGACACGCGGCGGGGGCCCACGGCGGGGTCGTTGAGGTAGACCCACGTGTCGTCCCAGCCCTCGACCACCACGAAGTGGTAGAAGCTCCAGTAGGCGATGAACGGGGTCGCGAGGGTGTCCAGCTCGTGGAGGTCCTTGCGCGCCCCCTTGGCGCTCATCCCGTAGCTACGGGCGACCTTGGCCACCTGGAGCGCCGTGGTGCCGTCGCGGCTGACCTGGCAGGCGTCCCGGAGCGTCTGGAGGGGCACGTGGCGGCCGTGGTGGGCGAGGATCATCGCCAGCGCGGCCGCACCGCACTCCACGGCCTCCATCTGGATGACCGTGGGCACGCGCACGCGGCGCCGGGCCGGCGGGAGCCTGCGCTCGGCGGCGCGTTCGGCGGGCGTCGACATCACGACCCGCCGAAGACGTACGACAGGAGCGAGCGCCGGCCGACCTCCACGCTGACCGGGACCACCGAGCCGACCAGGAGCGCGTCGAGCTCGCCCTCGGGGCAGGAGGCGCTCGCCGACACGACCGAGCCGTTGGCCTGGACGTAGCGCGCGACCGTCGGCGAGGGGATGTACGCGATGATCGACTCGCCGGACTGCTCGTACTTGTTGTAGGCGACGATCCTGCACTCGAACGAGGACCCGTTCGCGGGCTGCACCCAGACCTTGGCGCCCTCGCTGAGGCTGCCGTCGGTGAGGCCGGTCGCCTCGATCCCGGGCAGCAGGACGAACAGGAGCGGCGGCTGCGTCAGCATCCCCAGGGTCACGACCGGATCGCCCGCCGCGACGGCGAAGGGCTCCGTCGGCGCGCCGCGCTGCATGACGATCGAGTCCCCGGGCGCCGTCAGCGGCGTCGTGGCGCCGTCGGCGTCCGTCACCTCGCCGATCACGTCGCCCCCGCGCAGGCGCGTGCCGGTCGTCAGCGTCGGCGTCGCGGCCGTGCCCGCCACCGGCGCCGTCACGACGGCGAAGCCGCCGCGGTCCGCCCAGCCGATGCCCGGCGTCGGTGTGGCAAGGGAGTTCACGGCGACGTAGAGGACGCCGGCCAAAAGCAGGGCGATCACGGCGAGGGCCACGAGGGCGCGGCGGGGCGTGACGAGGGACGTCCGCTCCCTGCTCTCGCCCGAGCTCGCGAGCGCCTGCACCGCATTCTTGCGGAACGGACTCGACATGACGGCTCCCCCATTTCGTCAGCGCGCTGGGGGCACACTACCCCGACTCGCGCCACGCGCCTAGGCCGGCGGCCGGGTCGGCGAGCGCCGGCTCAGGCACGCTCGACCCAGGCCCCGGCCGCGCGTCGGCGGTCCGGTTGCCGCGTCGGGCGTCGGGCGCGAGCCGCCCGAGCGCCACCTCGCCGACGTTGGACTCCACGTGGGGGTCGAGGCCGGTGGCCTCGGCGAAGGCGCTGACGTCCCCGCTGCCGAGGGGGCAGCAGGCGATGCCCATCGCCGT
>CAIQOY010000109.1 GCA_903873565.1 uncultured Actinomycetes bacterium | reverse complement strand
CGTCGACGACGGGCGCCTCGTGCCCGCCGCGGCGCCCGCGCCCGACCTCGAGGCCCCGCTCGACGCCAACCCGGCCCAGGCCGCCGCGATCGCGCGGCTCGAGGCGGCCGTCGACGGCAGCGGCCCGCAGGAGCTCCTGCTCTACGGCGTGACCGGGTCGGGCAAGACCGAGGTCTTCCTGCGCGCCGCGGCGCACGCCCTCGCCCAGGGCCGCGGCGTGATCGTGCTCGTGCCGGAGATCGCGCTCGCCCCGCAGACCGCGGCCCGCGTGCGGGCCCGCTTCGGGCCGCTGGTCGAGGTGCTGCACTCGGGGCTTGCCGCCGGCGAGCGGGCGCGAGTCTGGCGCCGGCTCGAGGCGGGGGAGGCGCGCGTCTTGGTCGGCGCGCGCTCGGCGATCCTCGCGCCGATGCCCGACCTCGGGCTGATCGTGGTCGACGAGGAGCACGAGATGGCCTACAAGCAGGAGTCGGACCCGCGCTACGACGCCCGCGCGGTGGCCCTGATGCGGGCGCGCCCCGCCGGGGCGGCGGTGGTGTTCGCCTCGGCCACGCCGCGGCCCGAGGCCTGGCGCGCGCTAGAGCGGGTCGAGCTGACCGAGCGGGTCGGCGGGCGGCTGCCGCCCGTGGAGCTCGTCGACCTCGGCCGCGACGGGCACTACCCGCTGTCGCGGCCGCTCGGGGCGGCCCTCGCCGAGCTCGAGCGCGAGGGCGGGCGGGCGATGGTGCTGCTCAACCGCCGCGGCGCCGCGCTGGCCCTGCACTGCCGCGCGTGCGGCAAGGGCTTCGGCTGCCCGTCCTGCGACGTCGCGCTGGTGCTGCACCAGCGCCCGCCGCGGCTGGTCTGCCACCACTGCGGCCACGCGGAGCCCGCCCCGACCCGCTGCCCGCACTGCGGCGCCGTCGACATCACCCGCATCGGCGCCGGCACCGAGCGGCTCGAGGACGAGATCGCGCGGCGCTACCCGGGCCTCGACGTGATCCGCCTCGACGGCGACGTGGCCGGGCGCAGGGGCGGCGTGGAGGGGGCGCTGGCCGCCTTCGCGGCCTCCGAGCGGGCCGTGCTCGTGGGCACGCAGCTGGTGGCCAAGGGCCACGACTTCCCGGACGTGCGCCTGGCGGCCGTGATCGACGCCGACCTCGGCCTCGCGATGCCGGACTTCCGGGCGGAGGAGCGCTCGTTCAGTCTGCTCTGCCAGCTGGCCGGGCGGGCCGGGCGCGAGGGCTCGGGCGGGCGCGTGATCCTGCAGACCTGGGACCCCTCCCAGCGCGTCGTGCGGCTGGCCTCGCGCCACGCCGTCGACGAGTTCCTCGAGGGCGAGCTCGGCCGGCGCGAGGCGCTGCGCTACCCGCCCTTCAGCCGGCTCGTGCGGGTCCTCGTCGACGCGCCCGCCGCCGACGTGCCGCTCGCGCTCCTCGACGGGATCTCCGACGCGCTCGGGCGGATGCTGCCCGACGACCAGCTGCTCGGCCCGGCGCCCCTGATCCGGCTGCGCGACCGCCACCGGGCGCACCTGATCATCCGCACCGAGCGGGCCGAGCACGCGGCGCGCGCGGTGCACGCGCTGCTCGCCGACCGCCACGCCATGCTGCGGCGGGCCGACGCCCGCGTCGCCGTCGACGTGGATCCGCAGAGCGTCTGAGGACGTGCCAGACTACGCGGGTCCGGCGGAAAGGGGCAGACGGTGGTCGACGACCTGGTGAACGACGCGAGGGATCGGATGGCGAAGTCCGTGGAGGCCACGCGGGCCGAGTTCCAGACGGTGCGCACCGGGCGCGCCAACCCGCAGCTCCTCGACCGCATCGTGGTCGACTACTACGGCTCGCCGACGCCGCTCAACCAGCTCGCCGGCGTGCAGACGCCCGACCCGCGCTCGCTGGTGATCTCGCCCTACGACGCGAGCGCCCTCGCCGAGATCGAGCGGGCGATCCAGGAGTCGGACCTCGGCCTGACGCCGTCGAACGACGGCAAGATCATCCGCCTGTCGATCCCGCAGCTGACCGAGGAGCGCCGCAAGGAGCTGGTCAAGGTCGTGCGCCAGATCGCCGAGGACGGCCGCGTGGCCGTGCGCAACGTGCGCCGCGACGCGATCGCCGACATCCAGTCCCTGGCCGCCGAGGTCGGGGCCGACGAGCTGCACCGCGCCGAGGAGAAGGTGCAGAAGCTGACGGACGACCACGTCGGCCAGATCGACGCCGCGCTCAAGCAGCGCGAGGCCGACATCATGGAGGTCTAGCGGGCCCGGACGGGCACGCGGCGCCTCCAGCCGGTACGCTATGCGGGTGATCCGGGGCGCCCCTGCGGGCGAACCCCTCGGGAGATTCCCCCGCCGTGGCCATCCTCGACCGCATCCGCCTGATCCGCCGCCCCGAGACGGGCGCGCCCGAGCCCGGCCTCGCCGAGCACGTGGCGATCATCATGGACGGCAACGCGCGCTGGGCGAAGCAGCGCGGCCTGCCCACGCTCTCGGGCCACCACGCGGGCGTGCGCGCCCTGCGCCGCACCGTCGAGGCCGCCCCCGACCTCGGGATCCGCTCGCTGACGGTGTACGCCTTCTCCACGGAGAACTGGACGCGCCCCGAGGACGAGGTGTCCGGGCTGATGGACCTGTTCGCGCGCACGATCGAGCGCGAGTTCATGGACCTGCACCGCCAGGGCGTGCGCATCCGCTTCATCGGCCGCCGCGACCGCGTCACGGACCGCATCCGCGCGCTGATGGACGACATGGAGGAGCGCACGCAGGCCAACGAGCGGCTCGACCTGTTCGTGGCCTTCGACTACGGCGGGCGCGCCGAGATCGTCGACGCCTGCCGGCGGATCGTCGCGGACGGGCTGCGCCCCGACCAGATCGACGAGACCGCGATCCGCGAGCGGCTCGCCGCCGCCGAGCTGCCCGACCCGGACCTCGTGATCCGCACGTCGGGCGAGCAGCGCGTCTCGAACTTCCTGCTCTGGCACGCCGCCTACGCGGAGTGGACCTTCCCGGAGACGCTCTGGCCCGACTTCGGCGCCGAGGCGCTGCAGGAGGCCGTCGGGGAGTTCGCCACGCGCCGGCGCCGCTTCGGCGGGCGCTAGGCCGGTGGGCAACCTCGCGAGCCGCATCGTCGTCGCGGCGATCCTGCTCCCGCTCGCCCTCGGCGTGCTGTGGCTGGGCGGCTGGTACCTGGTCGGCTTCGGGGTCGTGGTCTCGGTGCTCGCGCTGCACGAGCTGTGGACGATGGCGCGCGACCACCGCCCGATCGTGATCGCGGGCTACGTCGGCGCCGTCGCGGTGGTCCTGGCCGCCGAGCGGGAGGGTCCCGCGGGCATGGCGCTGGTCCTGGTGCCCGCGCTGCTCCTCACCTTCATCCTCGCCGCCGCCACCTCGCGCGAGGGCGCCTCGGCCCTGACCGCGATGGCGGTCACCGCCTTCGGCATCGTCTGGGTCGGGGTCGGGCTCGGCAGCGTGGTCGTCCTGCGCGACGGCTCCTTCGACCTCGTGCTCGCCGTCCTGCTCGGCACCTGGGTCGCCGACATCGGCGCCTACGCCGTCGGGCGGCTGATCGGGCGGCGCAAGCTGGCGCCGGCGATCTCGCCGGGCAAGTCGGTCGAGGGCTTCGTGGCGGGCGTCGTCGCCGGCACGGCGGTGGTCTGGTGGGTGCTCTACGGCCAGGGCATCGTCGGCACCTGGGAGGCCCTCGTGGTGGGCCTCGCGGTCGCCGTGGCGGGCCCCTTCGGCGACCTGCTCGAGTCGTACGTCAAGCGCGACCTCGGCGTGAAGGACTCCGGCAC
Organism: uncultured Actinomycetes bacterium; assembly: GCA_903873565.1. Taxonomy (GTDB): domain Bacteria; phylum Actinomycetota; class Thermoleophilia; order Gaiellales; family F1-60-MAGs149; genus F1-60-MAGs149. The sequence continues at coordinate 342 of CAIQOY010000109.1, read as the reverse complement.
CCTGCTCGCCGGCCACGGCGGGGTGCTCGACCGGATCGACGCGATGCTCGTCACCGCGCCGGTCGCGCTGTTCGCGCTCTGGCTGGTCGGCGGGGCGTAGGCCGGCTCCCCGGCGGGGCCCCGGCGGCCCGCCCGGTGGCACCATGTGGTGCAGATGACGCGCATCAGCCTCCTCGGAGCCACCGGCTCGATCGGCCAGCAGGCGCTGGCGGTGGCGGCCGCGAACGACGACCTCGAGGTCGTCGCGCTGGCCGCCGGCGCGGACGTCGAGGGCCTCTGCGCGGCCGCGCGCGCCACGGGCGCCGAGCGCCTCGCGCTGGCCGACCCCGCGGCGGCCGAGCG
>CAIQOY010000108.1 GCA_903873565.1 uncultured Actinomycetes bacterium | reverse complement strand
GCCGTAGGCCCGCTCGAGCGCCTTCGCGGCGCGGATCAGCTGGCGCCGCTCGCCGGGCGTCGTCGTGTCGTCGAGGCGCGTGCGGCAGTCGATCGGCCCGGCGGCCGCGCTGGCCCGGGCCGCATTGCGCCGCCAGCCGCCGGTGACGAGCACGTCGACGGCGGTGTCGATGCGGGTCAGGAGGTCGTCTAGGAGGTCGCGGGCGCGGCTGTAGGCGGGCTCGCGGGGCTTCGACGACCAGTCGGCCACGACCCGCTCGAGGGGGACCGCGCGGGCGAAGCCCGGGTAGTACTGGTAGTAGAGCGGCGTCCGGCGCCAGAAGGCGGTGTCCTCGGGCGAGACCTCGAACAGGATCGGCCCGTCGATGCCGCGGGACGCCTCGAGGTCGACGAGCTGCTGGTAGAGCTGGCCCGGGCCGCGCCCGCCCCGGGCCACGTTGGCCACGGGGGCCGTGGCGGGGTCGAGGCCCAGGCCCCCAGCCAGCGCGGCGGTGTCGACGCCGTACTGCGAGCGCGAGGACCCGAGCACCACGGCGGCGGCCGGGCCGTCCATCGCGTAGAGGGCCCCGTACTGGCAGGGCATCACGGCGTAGCGCACGGCGGGGCGGTCGCTCCACCAGACGAGGCCGGCCAGCCCGGCGAGGACGAGCACGGCGAGGAGGCCGTAGAGGCGCCGCACGCGCGGGCGGTCGGGGGCGGTGGGGTCAGAGGCCAACCAGGGCCTCCAGGTAGTTGACGAGGCGGGTGGGGGAGTCGGCGTTGGCCACGGCCGAGAGGAAGGCCACGAAGGCCAGGGTCACGGGGATGCCCCCGAGGCGGCGCAGGCGGGCGGGCAGGAGCGCGCGTCCGCGCATGCGCTCGCGGTAGGCGAGGGTCAGGGCGAGGGCGGAGCCGTGGCCGAGGCCCCACAGGAGATAGCCGAGGCTGACCTCGTGCCAGAGCCCGACGAGGGTGAAGGCCACGAAGATCGCGAGCGCAGGCCGGCCCGTGCGTCGCACCAGCGGCTTGAACACGTACGTGGAGACGAAGGCGGCGAGGGTCAGGTGCCAGCGCTGCCAGAAGTTCTGGATCGAGTGGGCGATCAGGGGGAAGCGGAAGTTCTCCGACAGGCGCAGGTTGAAGAGCAGGCCCATCCCGATCGCGATGTCGATGAAGCCCGAGAAGTCGAGGTAGAGGGCGAGGAAGGAGAGGACGGTGAAGAGGATCGCCCGGGTCGGCGTCTCCAGCGGCTGGGTCTCGAGCGACGAGAGGGGCGAGAGGCCGAGCGCCAGCGGCAGGTCCTCGGTGATCCAGCCGGTCAGGAGGAACGCCTTGACCGCCCCGATCCCGATCCGGCCGAGGCCGATCAGGTAGCGGCGCGGGTCGGGGCCCCGGCCGATCGCGGCGTCGTCGAAGCGGCTCGCGGGGTCGATCGGGCCGATCATGAAGCTCGGGAAGAACAGCGCCGTGGCCAGCATCGCGCCGGGCGCGGTGCGGCCCGTGCGCACGCACTCCTTGATCGAGGCGTAGAGCTTGAGCGAGTAGAAGGACAGCCCGAGCGTGGCGAGCACGCTGAAGGCGGGCGCCGACGGCGAGCCGACGGGGAAGGGCAGGGCGTCCGCGAGGTCCAGGTCGGTGAGGGCCTCGAGGGCGGCGTTGGCCACGAGCGGCGCCATCACGAGCCAGGGCAGGTAGCCGTTGGCGGGGCTGCGCAGGCACAGGCGCAGGACCCCGATCGCCACCAGCGTGACGAGGACGGCGAGGACCAGCGCGCGCGGGTTGTAGACGTAGATCAATAGCGCCGAGACGCCGATCAGGATCCCGCGGCGCAGCCGCACCCGGGCGGGCGG
>CAIQOY010000107.1 GCA_903873565.1 uncultured Actinomycetes bacterium | reverse complement strand
GCAGATGCGGGCCTGGCTCGACGCGGAGGACGCCGGGATGGGCGGCGACCACTCCGGCCACGGCGGCATGGAGGGCATGCTCTCCGACGAGCAGATCGCGGCGCTCGGCGGCGCCGAGGGCGCCGACTTCGACCGCCTCTTCCTCGAGGGCATGATCGCCCACCACGAGGGCGCCGTGGCGATGGCCGAGGACGTCAAGGCCGACGGCGACGATCCGGAGCTGACGGCGCTCGCCGACGAGATCATCGCGGCCCAGGAGCAGGAGATCGCGGAGATGCGCGCCCTGCTCGGCGGCTAGCCCGGGACGGCTACCCTGCCCGCGTGCCGCGCCTCGCCGACACCCCCGCGATCCCGTCCGAGGGCTGGGCGGTCCTGCACCTCGTCTTCGCGATCGCCGGCGACCGCGGCGACGAGGTCGATCTGACCGAGGCCCAGGCCCTCGTCGACGCCTTCCTAGCCGAGCCCGACGCGCAGCTGATCGCCTTCAGCGTCGTCGGCGCGGGCGCCGACCTCGGCCTGATCCTCCTGCACCCCGACCTCGCCCGGGTCCACGCCCTGCACCGCGACCTGCTGCGCACCGAGCTCGGGGAGGCCCTCGTCGAGGTGCCCGAGAAGTGCATGGTCTCGATCACGGAGGCCTCCGAGTACATCAACCCGGACAACCCCAACGTGGCCGAGCTGCGCGAGGGCCGCCTGCACCCGCGCGACCTCCCCGACACGCGCGTCGTCTGCATCTACCCGATGGCCAAGAGCCGTGACGTGGGCGCGAACTGGTACGCCCTCGACTTCGAGGAGCGCCGCCGGCTGATGGGCGGGCACGGCCGTCTCGGCGCGACGTTCCGGGGGCGGGTGTCGCAGATGATCACCGCCGCCACCGGCCTGTCCGACTGGGAGTGGCAGGTCACGCTCTTCAGCGACGACCCGAAGGCGATCAAGGACATCGTCTACGAGATGCGCTACGACGAGGCCTCGGCGGTGTACGGGATCTTCGGGCCGTTCACGGTCGGCCTCGCCGCCCCCTTCGCGGACGCCGTCCGCGAGGCGGGCCTCACGCCCGCCTGAGCCGCCTGCCGGCTGCCGTCGCACCACCCGGTGTGGGGTAGGCTGCCCGCCCATGAGCGCGCAGTACATCTTCACGATGCACCGGGTCAACAAGCACCACGGGCCGGACAAGCACGTCCTCAAGGACATCTCGCTGTCCTTCATCCCGGGGGCCAAGATCGGCGTCCTCGGTCCCAACGGCGCCGGCAAGTCGACGCTGCTCAGGATCATGGCGGGCCTCGAGGAGACCTCGTCGGGCGACGCCAAGCTCGCCCCGGGCGCGAGCGTCGGCTACCTCTCCCAGGAGCCCGAGCTCGACGAGACCAAGGACGTGCGCGGCAACGTCGAGGACGGCCTCGGCGAGCTGCGCGACCTGCTCCGGCGCTTCGAGGAGCTGAGCATGAAGTTCGCGGAGCCGATGTCCGACGAGGAGATGGCGGAGCTCCTCGAGGAGCAGGGCCGCGTCCAGGACCAGATCGAGAAGGCCGACGCCTGGGACATGGACCGCCGCCTCGACGTGGCGATGGACGCCCTGCGCCTGCCGCCGGGCGACGCCGACGTCACCAAGCTCTCCGGTGGCGAGCGCCGCCGCGTCGCGCTCTGCCGGCTGCTCCTCTCGAGCCCCGACCTGCTGCTCCTCGACGAGCCCACCAACCACCTCGACGCGGAGTCGGTGGCCTGGCTCGAGCGCTTCCTGCACGACTACCCCGGCTGCGTGATCGCGGTCACCCACGATCGCTACTTCCTCGACAACGTGGCGGGCTGGATCCTCGAGCTGGACCGCGGCCACGGCATCCCCTTCGAGGGCAACTACTCGTCCTGGCTCGAGCAGAAGCAGGCCCGCCTCGCCGTCGAGGAGAAGCAGGCCTCGGCCCGCCAGCGCACCCTCGCCCGCGAGCTCGAGTGGGTGCGCGCCTCGCCGAAGGCCCGCCAGGCCAAGTCCAAGGCGCGCCTCGCGGCCTACGACCAGATGCTGGCCGAGGAGCAGAACGTCAAGCTCGACACCGTCGAGATCCACATCCCCGCCGGCCCGCGCCTGGGCGACGTCGTGGTCGAGGCCAAGCACGTGCAGAAGGGCTTCGGCGACCGCCTCCTGATCGAGGACCTCTCGTTCTCGCTGCCCCCGAACGGCATCGTCGGGATCATCGGCCCCAACGGCGCCGGCAAGACGACGCTGTTCCGGATGATCGCGGGGCAGGAGCCCCTCGACGGCGGCGAGCTCGTGATCGGCGAGACCGTGCAGCTCGCCTACGTCGACCAGAGCCGCGCCGACCTCGACCCGGACAAGACGATCTGGGAGGAGATCTCCGACGGCCTCGACATCATCAACGTCGGCACGCGCGAGATGCCCTCGCGCGCCTACGTGGCCTCGTTCAACTTCAAGGGCTCGGACCAGCAGAAGGCCGTCGGCAAGCTGTCGGGCGGCGAGCGCAACCGCGTCCACCTCGCGAAGCTGCTCAAGAGCGGCGGCAACCTGCTGCTCCTCGACGAGCCCACCAACGACCTCGACGTGGACACGCTGCGGGCCCTCGAGGTCGCCCTCAACGACTTCCCCGGCTGCGCCGTCGTGATCACCCACGACCGCTGGTTTCTCGATCGCGTGGCCACGCACATCCTCGCCTTCGAGGGCGACTCGCAGGTGACCTGGTTCGAGGGCTCCTACGCGGAGTACGAGGAGCACCGGCGCAAGCAGCTCGGCGCCGACGCCGATACGCCGCACCGGATCAAGTACAAGCCGCTGACCCGGGACTAGTCCCCGATCCCAGCTGGCGACGGGTCCCCGCGACGACGGAGGGCCCGCCTCCCGCTGGGGGAGACGGGCCCTCGGCGTCGTGCGTCGCGCGGCCGGACCGCGCGAATCCCTCCTAGCCCTTGCCCTGGTCCCGCGGGCTCGGGATCGGGGTCGACTCGCACCACCCGAGCGGGCAGCGCATGTTCGAGTCGGTCTTGAGCTTCACCGACAGCTGGGTGCCGGCCGGCTTCACCCAGTCCATCGTCTTGAGGACGGGGTCGACGGTGACCGTCTGGTTCGCCTTGGTCGTCGTGACCTCGATCGACCAGCGCGAGGACCCGAGCTTCACGGCCTTGCCGCCGGCGGCCTGCGCCTTCGACCCGGACAGCAGCAGGTACGGCACGCCCTTGCCGTCCTTGCGCTTGATCGTGATGACGTAGGTGCCCGGGTTGACCATCTTCACCTTGGTCTTGAACGTGAAGGTCGCGGGCTTGTTCGGCTTCTTCGGCAGGTTCTTGCGCTTCTTCGACGTGAACAGCAGGTTGAACACCTTGTCGAAGAAGTTCGCCTTCACCTTCGGCGCGAACGGGCGGGGCTTGAACGTCACGGAGAGGGTGTCCAAGCCGCTGTAGTCCCCGCCGACGGCCTTGTTGCCGTACTCGACGATGTAGCCGGAGATGATGTCGTTCGCGCCCGCGCCGTACGAGCAGGGCAGGTCGTTCCACAGGCCCTGGAAGAAGGCGTTGTCAGGCGGCGCGGAGTTCGGGGAGAACTTGTTGATGATCGCGCAGTCCTCGCCGAGCGTCGGGCTGTTCTCGACCTGGCAGCGCGATGCGTTCCAGTTGTTCGGCTCACCCGGGGCCCACTGCGAGTAGCGGCCCTCGACGGCCACGCCGCCGCTGGCCGGGTCGCAGCCCTGCCAGAACTGCACGCCGTTGTCCGGACCGCCGTTCCACACCCACTTGCCCTCCTCGGCCGTATCGGTCGCGCCGATCCAGACGTTCTTCGCGACCGCGCCGGCGTCGCCCTGGATCTTCTCCGCGACGAACGCGTTCTCGTCCGCGCTGGTGATCGAGGCGAGGTAGCCGGCCTGGCCGAGGGTCGCGGGCGCGGCGGCGGCGGCGGCGAGGGCATCCGTTCCCGTGATCTTGCCCGGCACGTACCGGTAGAAGTGCTGGTTGGCCGGGTTGAACGCCGCGCCGGTGCTGTTGTCGAAGGCCGTCAGGTTGAGGGTGACGTCGTTGGCGGTCGAGTTCTTCACGTAGGCGACATTGGGCGCGATGATCGTCAGCGCCGCGAGCGCGGCGTTGGCGTTGGCCACCGGGCCGGTGAAGGCGATCTGCGACCCGGACCACGACGCGTACCCGAAGGGCAGCGACAGACCGGTCTGGGCCGTGGTCGGGACCGACACGGTCGCCTGGCCGGTGACCGTGATGGCGACGTAGACGTTCTTGCCGTCGTAGCCGGTCAGCTTCAGGCCCGTGACGGGCGCGGTGCCGTTGATCTGGTAGAAGGTCGAGGTCGACTTCGAGATCGCGGCATCGGCGCGCGTCGGCAGCAGCGCCGCGAGGGCAGCGAGCAGCGCGGCGGCGATCGCCACGGCCCACCAGCGGGCGTGGATGCGGGGGTGGGCGTGGGTCATCGCGGGGGTCTCTCCTCGGGTCACGTGAGCGGCCGTTCCTGAACGCTTAGGTAAGAACGACGACCTGTACCTTACATGGTCGGAACGCGACCGTCAGCCCCGGCCGGGGCCTGCTCACCCGGCGATCCGGACCGGGCTGAGGGCGCGGGTGACCCTGCCCGTGGCGTTGGCCCACGTGACCTTGCCCGTGATGCGCGCACCCGCATCGACGGGGCGCACGCGGTAGACCGACGTTCGCGCGCTGCGCACGAGCCGGCCGTCGCGGAACCAGCGGTACGTCGCCCGCGGCTTCGGGTAGCCGGCCACTGCGGGCGGGCGGGCCTGCAGCCGCCCCCCGACCCGGGCCGCGCCGCGGACCGGCACCGGGCCGGCCTTGATCTGCGGCGACTGGGTGACGCGGCCGGCGTCGACGGCAGCGGTGCCGGTGCCGGCGGCGTTCGCGGCGCTCACGGCGATGGTCACGAGCTTGCCGGCCTCCGCGGCGGTCGGCCGGTAGGTCGCCTGTGCGCCCTGCTGGACGATCGCCCCGCCGACGCGCCACTCGTAGGTGAGCGCGCCGCCCCACGGGTCGTCGCTGGCGGCGCTCGCGGTCACGACCGCGCCCACGCGCGGGACGGAGTCCGCCCGAGCCGTGACGACGGGAGCGCGGGTGGGCGTCGGGGTCGCGGTGATCGTCGCACCGGCGGCGGTGCCGAGCGTGACCAGGGGATCGACGACCGCGGTCACCGGCCCGCCGCCGGGCACGGAGACGGTGTGCGAGGTGGTCGTCACCGTCGCGTCCGTGCCGTTGATCGCGACGCGGAAGCCGGTGGTGGTCCAGTTGGCGGGCGTGACGGTCCAGGACGCCGTCACGCTCGGGCCCGTGCTGGAGAGGGCGAGGCTCCCCGTGGACGCGGTCTGCGTCGCGAGGTGGTCGCGCACGAGGGTGCTGGCCGCACCCGCGTCGTCGAGGATCCAGTTGCGGAAGGCGGATACGCGTCCGAAGACGCCCGGGCGGTGGCCGTCGGCGCACGGGAAGCTGCCCCAGCTGGTGTCGCCGACGAGCACGCGGCTGCCGCCGAGCGTCATCGCGAGCGGCCCGCCGGAGTCGCCCTTGCAGGTGTCGATGCGCTGGGCGAGGTCGCCCGCGCAGAGCATCGCCGAGGCGACGAAGTCGCCGCCGTAGACGTCCGCGCAGGCGGTGTCGGCGATGATCGGCACCGTCGCCTCCTGCAGGGTGGACGAGCTCGAGCTCGTGACGGACGGGTGCGTCATACCCCACCCGGCGATGGCGGCGGGGGCGCCGCCGACCACGAGCGCGTCCTGCCACGGGGCGATCAGCGGGATCGGCGCCGCCGGGGCGCCGGCGGGGTTCGTGAGCGTGATCAGCGCGATGTCGTTCTCCAGGGTGGTGGGGTCGTAGCCGGGGTGCGGCGTCGCCGACGCCCAGGCCTGGCGGGTCGAGTTGTCGGAGATCGAGGTCACGCCCGGACGGGCGAAGGAGAAGGCGGTGATCGCCGGGTCGCCGGCTTCGTCGATGACGCAGTGGGCGGCGGTCAGGATCACCCGTGGCGCGATCAGCGATCCCGTGCATGCGTAGCGATCGACGTTGTCGAACGTGAAGGTCAGGAAGGTCGCGCTCGGCCATGCGCCGGCCGGGGCGGTCGTCCCGTTGACGATTCGGGCGCCCACCTCGCCTGTCGGCCGGGCCTCGAGCGGGGCGGCGACGAGGCCCAGCACGAGGGCGGCGATCAGGAGGGCGCGCGCGGGCCGCATGCCCAGACCGTACCGCAGGGTCGCCTGTCGCCGGCCGGGCTGTGGGGCCCGCCCTACGTCTGCAGGAGCGCGGTCAGGCCGGGCAGGTGCCGCGCGCAGAGCGCCGGCAGGGGCGCGTGCTCGACCTCGTAGGTGATCGCGGGCAGGCCGCGGTCCGCGCACCAGTCGCGCAGGGCGCCCGGGGTGGGGCTGCCGATCTCGGGGTGCACGGGCAGGTCGGCCGCCTCGGCCAGCCGGGCCACGACGAGCGGGTCGGCGTCGGGGGTCGGGGCGACGAGGGCGAGCGGGCTGTGCAGGTCCACGATCAGGTCGGGCTCGAGCCGGTCGATCAGCGCGAGCAGCGCCTGCGTCTCCGGCTCCGATCCCGGCGCCGTGCCCGGCGAGGAGCGGTTCGTGCGGTGGGGCCGCCGCCGCTCGGGCGTGCCCGGCGGGTAGGTGTACGAGTCCTCCGGCCCCCACGAGGCGGCGGGGAAGTTGCGGTTCAGGTCGACGCCGGCCGCGTTCTGGCGCACGCCGGCGAGCAGCCCGTCGGGGTTGGCGGCGGGCAGGACCGCCCAGGCGGTGTCCGTGGCGTCGACCCGCTCGAGCAGGCGCCGGGCGAGCAGCAGCGTCTCGGGCTCCTCGCCGTGGATGCCGGCCAGGAGCAGGCCGTCGACCCTGCGCGCGCCCGCGGGCAGGTAGACGGTCAGGGGCAGGCCGCCGCGCGAGCGGCCCGCCTCCTGGTGCGCCCAGCCGTCGGCGATCAGCACCGCGGCGCCCCCCGGCCTAGTCGAGCTGCAGCCAGATCAGCTTGAGGTCGGTGTACTTCTCCATCGCGTGCATCGACTTGTCGCGGCCGAAGCCCGACTGCTTGAAGCCGCCGAACGGCGTGGTGATGTCGCCCGCGTCGAAGCAGTTGACCCAGACCACGCCCGCCTTGATGTCGCGCGCGACCTTGTGGGCGGTGGAGACGTCGCGGGTCCAGAGCGCGCCCGCCAGGCCGTAGACGGTGTCGTTGGCGATGCGGACGGCCTCGTCGACCTCCGAGAAGGTGATCGCGGAGAGGACCGGCCCGAAGATCTCCTCCTGGGCGATCTTCATGTCGTTCGTGACGTCGGCGAAGATCGTCGGCTCGATGAAGCAGCCGCCGGTGTCCTGCATCACGCGGCTGCCGCCCATGGCGACGGTCGCGCCGTCGGCCTTGCCGGCCTCGATGTAGCCGAGCACGCGCTCCATCTGCGTGGCGTCGACCATCGCGCCCATCTTGGTGCCCTGGTCGAGCGGGTTGCCGGGCTGGATGCCCTGCGCGACCTTCGCCACGCGGGCGATGAAGTCGTCGCGGATGCCCTCGTGCACGAGCAGGCGCGAGCCCGCGTTGCAGACCTCGCCCTGGTTGAAGAAGATGCCCCAGGCGACGGCCTCGGCGGCCTTGTCGAGGTCGGGGTAGTCCGGGAGGATGATGTGCGGCGTCTTGCCGCCGCACTCGAGCGAGACCCGCTTGAGGTTCGACTCGCCGGAGTAGCGCATGAAGTACTTGCCGACCTCGGTGGAGCCGGTGAAGGCGACCATGTCGACGTCCATGTGCAGGCCGATCGCCTGGCCGGCCGTCTCGCCGAAGCCCGGCACGACCTGCAGGACGCCCGCGGGGATGCCGGCGTCGACGGCGAGCTGGGCGATCCGGATCGCGGTCAGGGGCGACTGCTCGGCCGGCTTGAGCACGACCGAGTTGCCGGTGGCCAGCGCCGGGCCGAGCTTCCACGCCGCCATCAGGAGCGGGAAGTTCCACGGCACCACGGCGCCGATCACGCCGAGCGGCTCGCGCACGACCATCGCCACCGCCGACGGGTCGGTCGGGGCGATCTCGTCGGAGACCTTGTCCGCGCACTCGCCGTAGAAGTTGATGGTCTTGGCGGCGCCCGGGATGTCGATCTGGCGGCTGTCCGCGATCGGCTTGCCCATGTCGATCGTCTCGAGCAGCGCGAGCTCGTCGGCGTGCTCGCGGATCAGCTCCGCGAAGCGGATCAGCGTGTGCTTGCGCTTGGCGGGCGAGGCCTTCGACCAGGCGCCCTTCTCGAAGGCGGCGCGCGCGCCCTTGACCGCACGGTCGACGTCGGCCTGGTCGCAGGCGGCGACCTGCGCGATCACGCTGCCGTCGATCGGGGAGACGCAGTCGAAGGTCTCGCCGCTGAGGGCGTCGACGTAGGCCCCGTCGATGAACGCGCGGCCTTCCGGGCTGAGGCGGGCGACGGCGTCGGCGACGGATGCGGCGGTGGGGATGGCGGTGGCGCTCATGATCTCCGGGGGTCGAGGGCGTGTCCGGTCGGACGGTAGGCGATTCGCCCGGCGCGCGCCGCCGGACGCCCCGGTCCGCTAGATTCGGAGCGGGGTGGCAACCGCCTGGTGGCGGATCGCGTCTTCAAAACGCGTAGGCCGGCGCAGCCCGTCGGTCGGTAGGTTCGATTCCTGCGCCGCCTCGCTTCCGCGCGTCATGGTCCGAGCAGGCCCGCCGGGATGACCGCGACGCCGTCGGGGCGCCGGTAGGCGGCGGGCCCGCAGGTGATGACCACGGCATCGAGGAGGTCATCGCCCAGCCGCTCGCGGAGCCAGCGGAGGTGGCGCACATCGGCATCGTCAACGCTGCCGGTCATCTTGACCTCGATCGCCACGACGCGTCCGTCGGCGCGCTCGACGATCAGGTCGACCTCGCGCTCGCCGCCCGCGGTCCGGAGGTGACCCACTCGCGCCTCCGACGCCTGGGCGTAGACGCGGACGTCGAGCGTCACGAGCGCCTCGAACAGGGCCCCCAGGAGGGGTGCGTCCCGGTGGCGAGCGGAGCCCGAGGTGCTGGCATCGAGCAGGGCCGCCGCGTCGACGCCGAGCAGGCGAGCGGCCAGTGCCGGATCGACGAGTTGGTGCTTCGGCGCCGCTGCGAGCCGGCGAAGGCGATTGCGGGTCGGCAGCCAGGCCGGCACCGGATCGAGGACCCAGAGTCGTTCGAGCGCATCCCGATAGGGGCGCACCGTCGCCTTCGCGGGCTTCTCATCGGTGCCGCCGGTGGCGGCATCCCGGATCGCCTCGAAGGAGGCAGTGGTCGAGCTCGCCGCCGCGTAGGCCGCGAGCCATCGTCGCAGCGCCGCGGGGTTGCGGGTCGCCACGCCCAGGGCCGGGATCTCCCGCTCGACGATCCGGTCTACGTACCCGTCGAGCTGCGCCCGCAGCGCTCGTCCGCGCAGCCCGCGCAGGCCGGGGAAACCGGACGCCGTGATCTCGTGCGCGTAGTCGGCGATGCGCAACGGCGTCTCGCCCGCCACCGTCGGGCGCTCGCCGGACAGGAGTTCGCCGAGTCCGACCGCGGGCGGCTGGAGGTTGCGCTCGGCGAGGGACATGGGCCGCATGCGCACGGTCACGATCCGCCCGGCTCCGGAGTGGATCGGCGCATCGGCGTGTGGTGACGCCGAGCCCGTCAGGATGAAGCTGCCCGGCCCCGGGGACCGCTCGTCGACCGCGCGCCGGACGAGGTCCCACGAGGAGGGGAGGCGCTGCCATTCGTCGATCAGGATCGGCGTCGCGCCCTGCAGGAGCCGCGACGGGTCGGCGGCGGCCACGGCTCGCGCCGCCTCGTCGTCCAGTCGGTGGACGGTGCGCGCGATGCGCAGTGCCGTCGAGGTCTTGCCGACGGCCTTCGCGCCCTCGATCGACAGGGCTGCGATCTCGTGGCTCAGAATGCCGATCTCGCGGTCGACCACCCGCTCGGTGTAGTGAACCGCCACAGGCCGATTCTAGACGAATCCGTGGTCCTACTAGTCCATAATGACGCTTGTTACTGATCTGAAATGACGGTGTTGTCTGATCCACTATGACGCTCTTGTCGATGCCGAACCCGCGGTTCCGTCGCTGGTCGGGGCCGTCGTCGGCGGCGACGCGTCAGGCTCGGGCGGCACCGTGTGCGAAGGTTGGGGCGTGGACCTCCCCGACGCCCTCCGCATCGCCGTCTCGAACACGCTCGGCTCGAGCTGGCAGCTCGACCTGACCTCGGCGGCGCTCGCCGCCGATCCCGACGCGTGGACCGACCACCCGGTCGACGACCCGGAGCCGGGGCTCGGCCCCCTGCTCGCGCTCGGCTCCCTGGTCGGGCCGGTCCTGCGCTATCGCGAGTGGGACGAGGACGGCCTCGCGGACGTCGCGATCTACGCCCCCGACGACGACGTCTGGATGCGCTTCGACCGCGCCCTCGACCGCCTCGGCGTGTGGGGCTGGGAGTCGCGGCCGTCCGGCGCGGGTGACGGCGGCGCCTGGGCGATCGCGCTGCTCTGGGGCCGTCGACGGCTCGACATCCACGGCGTCGGCGCCTGGCCGCCCGCGGGCGGCGCGGAGCCCGGCCCCGAGTGGGTCGGCTTCATGCGCGCCGTGCACCGGCTGGCCGGCGGGCGCGGCTTCGACGCGCGCCAGGGGGCGGAGGTCGCGTGAGCGAGCGCCCGCTCGCCCTCGTCACCGGCGCCTCCGGCGGCATCGGCCTCGAGCTGGCCCGCTGCGCGGCCGCCGACGGGCACGACCTCGTCCTCGTCGCGCGCCGCGGCGGCGCCCTCGAGGCCGTCGCCGGCGAGCTCGCCTCGCGCTACCGCGTGGGCGCCCAGACGATCGTCGCCGACCTCGAGGACCCGGCCGCCGTCGGGCTGATCGGGGCGCGCCTCGAGCGCCCGGTCGACGTGCTCGTCAACAACGCGGGCTTCGGGATCTGGCGCGCCTTCGGCGCCACCGAGCCAGCGGAGGTCGACGGGATGGTCGCCGTCAACGTGGCGGCCCTGACGTCCCTGACCCGCGCCCACCTGCCCGGCATGGTCGCGCGCGGCCGGGGCGGCGTCCTCAACGTGGCCAGCGTCGCCGGCTTCCTGTCGGGTCCGAACGCGGCCGTCTACTACGCCACCAAGAACTACGTGGTGGCCCTGACCGAGGGCCTCGCCGTGGAGGTCCGCGGCACGGGCGTGACCGTGTCGGCGCTCTGCCCGGGGCCGGTGGAGACGGGCTTCCAGGATCGCGCCGGCATGGGCGAGACCTCGATGAAGTCGATGGCGATGATGGACGCACGGACCTGCGCCGAGACGGGCTGGCGCGGCTTCCGGGCCGGACGCGTGCTGGTCATCCCCGGCGCGGGCAACAAGGCGCTCGCGAAGGTGCCGCGGCTGATGCCGCGCCAGCTGATGGCGCGCATGGTCGCCGGCGTCCAGCGGCCCGACCACTAGCCGCCGAGCGCGCTGCGCTACAGTCACCCCGCGCCCGCCGGGCGCGGGAGGCAGGATGAGCGAGCTGATGGCGGCACGGGCCCAGATGGGCTCGTCTCTGGCGTTCCACATCATCTTCGCGGTGCTCGGGATCGGGATGCCGCTCGTGCTCCTGATCGCCGAGGGGCTGTGGCTGCGCACCGGCCGCGACGTCTACTACCGCCTCGCCCGCACCTGGTCGAGGGCCTTCGCCGTCACGTTCGCGATCGGCGCCGTCTCCGGCACGATGCTGTCCTTCGAGATCGGCCTGCTGTGGCCGCGCTTCATGGAGTTCGCGGGCGGCATCATCGGGATGCCGTTCAGCCTCGAGGGCTTCGCCTTCTTCATCGAGGGGATCTTCCTGTCGATCTACCTCTACGGCTGGGGCCGGCTGTCGGCGCGCGCGCACTTCCTGTGCGGATTCCCGCTGCTCCTCGGCGGCTTCGCCTCGACCTTCTTCATCATCGCCGCCAACTCGTGGATGAACACGCCGCAGGGGTTCGTGCTCAACGCGGCCGGCGAGGTCGTCGACGTCGACCCGATCGCGGCGATGTTCAACCCCGCGCTCTTCACGCAGTACACGCACATGCTGTTCGCCGCGCTCGTCACCACGGGGTTCAGCGTGGCCGCGGTCTACGCCTGGGGGATGCTGAAGGGCCGCCGCGACGAGTACCACCGCAAGGGCCTCGCGATCGGCCTCGCCGTGGCCGGCATCCTGATGCCGGTCCAGCTGGTGACGGGCGACCTGATCGCCGTCCAGGTCACGCAGAACCAGCCGCTCAAGCTGGCCACCATGGAGGGGCTCTTCCAGACCACCGCGGGCGCGCCGATGACGCTGTTCGGCATCCCCGACGAGGAGACGCGCACCGTCAAGGGCGGGATCGAGATCCCGTACCTGCTCAGCCTGCTCGCCTACAACGACCCGACCGCCACGGTGCAGGGGATGGAGGAGTGGCCCGAGGAGGACTGGCCCAACCCGGTCCTCGTCCACCTCGCCTACGACACCATGATCACGCTCGGCTCGGCCCTGCTCCTGCCCGGGCTCGTCGGCCTCTACGCGTGGCGGCGGCGGCCGCACTGGCTGGGGAGCCGGCCGTTTCTGTGGGGGCTCGTGGCGTCGGCGCCCGCCGCCTTCATCTGCGTCGAGACCGGCTGGATCACCACCGAGTCGGGGCGCCAGCCGTGGGTCGTCTACGAGGTGCTGCGCACCGAGGACAGCTTCACCACGGCCACGGGCATCCTGCCGTGGTTCGTCGTCTTCAGCGGCGTCTACATCCTGCTCGCCGTGCTCGGCTCGCTGATCCTGATCCGGATGGCGCGCCGCCGCCGCGCGCGCATCGCCGCCGGCCTCGAGGTCGCCGGTGACTGACCAGACGCTCGTGCTGCTGGCCGCGCTCAGCCTGCTCGTGGGGCTCAGCGCCTACGCCGTCCTCGCCGGGGCCGACTTCGGCGGCGGCGTCTGGGACCTGTTCGCCCGCGGGCCGCGGCGCGCGGACCAGCGCGCGGCGATCGAGCGCGCGATCGGGCCCGTCTGGGAGGTCAACCACGTCTGGATCATCTTCGTGATCGTCGTGCTGTTCACGGCCTTCCCCAAGGCCTTCGCCGCGCTCTGCATCGGGCTGTTCGCGCCGCTCACGTTCGTGCTGCTCGGGATCGTGCTGCGCGGCTCGGCCTTCGCGTTCCGGGCGCACAGCGAGGACCAGCCGCAGCTCCAGCGCTGGCTCGGCGTCGCCTTCAGCATCTCGAGCCTGGTCACGCCGTTCGCGCTCGGGCTCTGCGCCGGCGCCGTCGCGTCCGGCGCGCTCGAGCCGGTCGGCGACGGCTGGGCGACGGTGCCGGTGGCCGAGCTCCTGCGTCCCTTCCCGCTCGTCACCGGCCTGCTCGCCGTCCTGATCTGCTCGTACCTGGCGGCGGTGTTCCTGACCCGGGAGACGGACGGCGACCTGCGCGACGACTTCCGCCGCCGCGCGCTGGTCGCGGGCTGTGCCCTCGCGGTCGTCGCGGCCGTCGGCCTCGTGCTCGAGGCCGACGTCGCGCCCGAGCACGCGGACGCGCTCCTGACCGGGCGCGGGCTGCCGTTCGCGCTGGCCGCCGCCGCGTTCGGGGCCGGCGGCCTCGCCGCGCTGGCCGCCCGCGCCTACCGCTGGGTGCGGCCGCTCGGCGTCGCCTTCGTGCTGGCGATCCTGTGGGGCTGGGCGGTCGCCCAGTGGCCGTACGCGGTCACGCCGCACCTGACCTTCGCCGACGCCGCCTCGTCGCCGTCGATGCTGCGCGTGTACCTCGTCTGCCTCGCGATCGGCGGCGTGATCCTCGTGCCGGCGCTGTGGCTCCTGTTCCGGCTGTTCAAGGGCGGTCATCCGGAGGCGGGTCGCCGTGCGGAGGACCGGGCATGAAGGGCGATGCGATCGTCGCCGGCGTCTGCGCCGGCTCCTACGTGGCGACCGGGGCGTGGGCGCTGTTCGGCGGGGACATCGCGCCGCCCTACGATCTGGTCGTGGGCGTGAAGGACGCGATGATCGCCGGGCTCTGCCTCGCCTGGGTCAAGGCCGAGCTCGACCGGGGTGCGCAGCGGGCGCGCGGGATCGCGCTCGTGGCGGCGCTCGTGATCCTCGCCGACGCGTTCCTCGCCCTGATCGGCGGGGCCGGGCCGTGGCGCACGGAGATCGTCCCCGACGGATCCCTGACCGGCTCGCTGGTCGTCGGCGTCGGGCTGATCGCGCTCGGCCTCGGCCTCGTCTGGTTCGTCCGCCGCCCCGACCCGCCCGCGGCGTGACGATCCCCCCGACCATGCGCGCGGTGCTCCTGACCGGGCACGGCGACCTCGACCGGCTGGTCCTCGAGCCGGCCTACCCGACGCCGGCGCCGGGACCCGGGGAGGTCCTGGTGCGGGTCGACGCCTGCGCGGTCAACAACACGGACGTCAACACGCGTGTCGGCTGGTACGCCCAATCCGAGGACGACGCGGGGTCGTGGGACGGGGCGCTCGCCTTCCCGCGCATCCAGGGCGCCGACATCTGCGGCGTCGTCGCGGCGGTCGGCGCGGACGTGGCCCACGAGCGGATCGGCGAGCGGGTGCTCGTCGACCCGTGGGTGCGCGACCCCGAGGCCCCCGACGACCTCCTGCGCGCCCGCTACGTGGGCTCCGAGATCGACGGCGGCTACGCGGACTTCGCCGCGGTGCCGGCCGTCAACGCCGTCCCCGTCGACGCGCCGCTGAGCGCCGTCGAGTTGGCCTCGTTCCCGACGGCCGCGGAGACCGCCCTCGACATGCTGCGCCGCGCCCGGGTCGCCCCGGGCGAGCGCGTGCTGGTGACCGGCGCCTCGGGCGGCGTCGGCGCGTACGCCGTGCAGCTGGCCCGGGCGCTCGGGGCGGAGCCGATCGGCGTCTGCCAGCCCCAGAAGGCGGACCTCGTGCGCCAGCTCGGCGCGATCGCCACGATCGATCGCGGCGCCGCCGCGGACGCCGCGCTCGAGGCGCAGGGGCTCGGCCCCGTCGACGTCGTCGTCGACGTCGTCGGCGGCGACACCTGGCCGTCGCTCCTCGACGCGCTCGCCCGCGGCGGGCGCTACGCAGTGTCGGGCGCGATCGCGGGCCCGCACGTCGACCTCGACCTGCGCACGCTCTACCTCAAGGACCTGACCCTGATCGGGGCCACCGTCTCGCCGCCGGAGGTCTTCCGGGAGCTCGTGGGGCTGATCGAGCGCGGCGCGATCCGCCCGCTGATCGCCGCCACCTACCCGCTCGAGGCGGTGCACGACGCGCAGCGCGCCTTCGTGGAGAAGGCGTTCGTGGGCAAGATCGTGCTCGACGTCGCCGGCGGGGAGGCCTGAGCCGGATGGACGCCCGCCTGCGCGACGAGGCCGTCGGCCTGATGCGGGACCTCGTCCGCGTCGACAGCTCGAACCCGCCGGGGCGCGAGACGCCCGCGGCGCTGGTGGTCAAGGCCTACCTCGAGGCGAACGGCGTCGCCTGCGAGCTCGTGGCCCGCGATCCCGACCGCGCCAACGTGGTGGCGCGGCTGCCGGGCCGCGGCACGGGCCCGTCGCTCGCCCTGCTCGGCCACACCGACGTGGTGCCCGCGGACGCCGTCGACTGGACGCACCCGCCCTTCGACGCGCACCTCGACGACGCGGGCTTCGTGTGGGGGCGCGGCACCTGCGACATGAAGAACGAGCTGGCCACGCGCTGCGTCGTGATCGCCGAGCTGGCGCGCACGGGCTTCGCGCCCGCCGGCGACCTGCTCCTGATCTCGCAGGCCGACGAGGAGGACGGCACCGACGTGGTCGGGATGCCCTGGCTCCTCGCCGAGCGCCCGGACCTGCGCTGCGACTACGCGATCGACGAGGGCGGCGGCGTCCGCCTGGAGCTCGCCGACGGCCGCGTCGTCTACACGCTGCAGGTGGGGGAGAAGGCGACCCTGCCCGCGACCGTGACGGCGCTCGGCGAGGCCGGCCACGCCTCGATCCCCACGATGGGCCGCAACGCGGTGCCGCTGCTCGCCGAGCTGATCCGCCGCCTCGACGCCCACGCGACCCGCAGGCGGCTCGTGCCCGCCATCCGCGGGATGGTCGAGGCGCTCGGCGTCGACCCCGACCGCGACCTCGCCGCGGTGGCGGCCGAGGTGGCGGCGCTGCACCCCGCCTTCGCGCTCGAGATCGACGCCCTGCTCGGCATCACGATCGCGCCGACGCTCCTGACCGGGTCGAGCGCCCGCAACGTCCTGCCCGGCCGGGCGTCGGTCGGCGTCGACTGCCGCATCCTCCCGGGCGACACCGAGGCCGACCTCGAGCGCGAGCTGGCCGAGGCCCTCGGCGACGACATCCCGCACGAGGTGCGGCTCGACCAGGGCATCACCGGCGGCACGGAGTCGCCGCTCGGCACGCCGCTCCACGCCGCCCTCGCCGGGGCCGTCGAGACCCTCGAGCCGGGCGCGGTGCTGGTGCCCCAGCTCTCGACGGGCTTCACCGACGCCGCCTTCGTGCGGCAGGCGTTCGGAACGGTCGCCTACGGCTTCTGGCCGGTGGTCAGCACCCCGCTCGACGTCTACGAGGGCGGCATGCACAACCGGGACGAGCGGATCCACGTCGACGACCTCGGCACCGCGGTCGCGCTCCAGCTCGACGTCGTGCGCCGGTTGCTCGGGTGAGCGGCCCGGGCAGGAATCGGACGCCGCGCGGGTAAGTCGGCAGACCGTGGCCCTGATTCCCTTCGCCCTCCACCAGGCCGGCCTCGGCGTCGGCTGGTTCGCCCTCGGGGCCGCCAACCTCGCCGTCGTCTACGCGACGGGCGCCGTGCCGACGCTCGGCTGGCGCTCCGCGATCGTGATCGCGGTGGTCGCGGCGCTGGCCGGCGCGCTGACCACCGTGCGCACCCTGCGCACCGCGCTGGGCCGGGCGACGCCCGCCGCGGGCCTGCCGATCGGCGCCCCCGGCGACGCCTTCGGGCGCTGCGTCGTCCCGGTCGGCGTGGTGATGGGCGTGTTCCTCGTCCTGGCGCTGGTGCCGGGGCTCGAGCCGGCGCAGGGCCTCGCCGCCCTGGTCTTCACGGCGGTCGGGGCCTCCTACGGCCCGCTCGCGCTGTGGGTGCGGCGCTTCGAGGAGATGCAGGGCGTGATCATCGCCGTGCCCCTGAACCGCTGGGGCCTCCGGGTCGGGCCCGTCCAGGCGCTGCGCCTGCCGCGCTAGGCGGCGACGACGAGCATCCACAGCGCGAGCGCGCCGTGGCCGGTCCAGGCCGCCGTGCGGATCCAGTTGGTGCGCACCAGCCGCGCGAGCGCGGCCGCGTCGTAGCGGGCCGACAGGCGCTCGTGGGCGGGCACCGACAGGAGGATGGTGACGCCCCAGGCGATCGCCACCAGCGCGATCCCGAGCCAGGCCGCCCAGGCCGGGATGGCCTCGGGCCGGCTGACCAGGAGCACGGCCGCGGCCACCAGCTCGGCCAGCATCGCCGGGCCCACCACGTAGGTCGTGCGCACGCGGTTGCGACGCTGGTAGGCCGGCATCCCGTCGCCGACCTCCGCGAACAGGGGGTAGTGGGCGATCTGGCACATCCAGATCACGCCCGTCATGTAGAGGGCCGCGCCGGCCTGGACCGCGAGCAGCCAGGTCACCGCGCGGCGCCCGCGCTGCGCAGGAGGGCGGCGCGACGCGCGAGCAGTCCGGCGGCGTCCTCGCCGCGCAGGGACGCGTCGACCAGCTCGACCGGGTGGAACGTGGGCACGGGGTCGCCGTCGCCGCCGAGGCTCGCGCTGATCTGGATCAGGCAGCCGGGGTTGGCGGCGGCGAGCGCGTCGGGGGCGACGCGGCGCACGTTGCCGGCCTTCATGCGCCCGAGCTCGGCCGCGGGCTCGGGCTGCAGCAGGTTGTAGACGCCGGCCGAGCCGCAGCAGATCGCGGCGTCGGGGATCTCGACCAGCTCGAGGCCGGGGATCCGGGCGAGGACGGCGCGGGGCTCGGCGCGCACGCCCTGGGCGTGGGCGAGGTGGCAGGCGTCGTGGTAGGCGAGCCGCAGCGGCAGGGGCCGGAGCGCGCCCGCGGGCGGCTCGAGCTCGGCCAGCACCTCGTGCAGGTCGCGCACCTTGGCCGCGAAGGCCGCCGCCCGCTCCGCCCAGGCCGGGTCGTCGGCGAGGAGGTGCCCGTACTCCTTGAGGGTCGAGCCGCAGCCGGCGCTGTTGACGACGATGCGGTCGACGTCGGGGCCGTCGAGGTCGGCGATCAGCCGCCGCGCGCGCTCCCTGGCCGAGGGGGCGCGGCCCGCGTGCAGCTCGAGGGCGCCGCAGCAGGCCTGGGCGCGCGGGGCGCGCACCTCGCAGCCGTGCGCGGCGAGGACGCGGGCGGTGGCCGCGTTGACGTCGCCGAAGACCGCGCGCTGCACGCAGCCGGTCAGCATCGCCACGCGCAGGACGGGCTCGCCGGCCGGGCGGGCCAGGGCCGGCGCCTCCTCGCGCACGCCGGCCCAGGTCACGATCGGGGCCAGGGCCTCGACCCGCCGCAGCCGCTCGGGCAGCCGCCCGTAGAGGCGCGAGCGGCGCAGCGCCCGCTGCAGGCCCGACGCCCGGTAGGCGATCAGGGGCGCGGTCACGGCCGTCATCCGGCGGTGGTGCGGCAGCACCGTGAAGGCGGCGTCGCGGACGCGCCGCTCGGCGGGCTCGCGCGCGAAGCGCTCCTCGACCTGCGCCCGGGTGGCCTCGATCAGGAGGTCGTAGCGGACGCCCGACGGGCACGAGGTGACGCAGGCCATGCAGCCGAGGCACGAGTCCCAGTGGCGCACGGCGGTGGCGTCGAGGCCGATCTCGCCCTTGTCGGCGAGGTCCATCAGGAGGATGCGCCCGCGCGGCGAGTCCATCTCCTCGCCCCAGAGCACGTAGGTCGGGCAGGTCGGCAGGCAGAAGCCGCAGTGCACGCAGGCGTCGAGCAGGTCCCGCTCGGGCCCCGCGCCCGGCGCGAAGGCGCGCTCGCCGGCGTCGCCCCGGGGGCGGCCCTGCGAGGGCGCGGGCGGGATGCGCGTGACGTCGAGGCTCACCGCGCGGCCCCCGCGAGCACGCCATGGGGGTCGAGCCGGTCCTTGAGCGCGGCCTCGAGGCGCAGGACGGCCGGCTCGGGCGCCGTGCGCACGAGCGCCCGCAGGTCCTCGCCGCCGCGGCGCAGCTGCACGCTCCCGCCCAGCGCCCGCACGGCATCGATCAGGCGGGCAGCGCGGTCGGGATCGTCGTCGGGCAGGGCCAGCTCGCCGGCGCAGACCGGCGCGCGCGCCACGAGCGTCGCGCCGGCGTCCCGGGCGGCGCGCAGGAGGTCGGCGAGGCGGTCGGGCACCACGCCGACGGCGAGGACCGGGCCCGTGCCGGCCCAGGCGCGGGCGGCGAGGTCGGCCGTCAGGGCGTCGGCGGCCACCTCGTCGAGCTCCTCGACGGGGCCGAGCCCGCGCAGGCGCTCGACCTGGGCGGCCGCGCCCTCCTCCGTGCTCTCGACGCGGACGAGGACGAGGCCCTCCGGCCAGGCGGCCTCCACGAGCGCCGGGGTGATGGGCGCTCCGCGGACGGCGTCGCAGAAGGCGGCGGCGCGGTCGGGGTCGGGGTCGCGCAGGACGACGGTGCGGGCGGCGTCGGGGAGGGGGTGCAGCTTGAGCGCCACCTCGGTGATCACCGCCAGGGAGCCGTGCGACCCGATCAGGAGCTTGGCCACGTCGTAGCCGGCGACGTTCTTGACGACGCGCCCGCCGGTCTTCGCGGCGAGGCCGTCACCCGTCACGTAGCGCGCGCCGATCACGAGGTCGCGCGGGGTGCCGTAGCGCACGCGGCGCGGGCCCGCCGCGGCGGTGGCCAGCACGCCGCCGAGGGTGGCCTCCGCGCCGCCGGGCGGGTCGAGCATCAGCCGCTGGCGGTGCGTGGTCACGTCGGCGATCGCGGCCTGCAGCGCGGCGAGCGGCATGCCGGCCTCGGCGACGCAGGTCATGTCGCCCGGCGCGTGGTCGATTAGGCGGTGCAGCGCGCGCGTGGAGAGCACGACGTCGAGGCGCTCGGGCGGCGCCGACCAGGACTGCTTGGTGCCGCCGCCCCGCACGCGCACCGCGAGGCCGTCGCGGCCCGCGCGGGCCAGGACGGCGGCGACGGCCTCGGGCGAGAGCGGCTCGGCGACGGCGGCGGGCACGCGCCCGCCGATCGCGTCGTCGGGCCCGCCCGGACGCACGCGGGCGGGGCCGAGGTCGGCGGCGAGGTCCTCGACGAGGCCCATCAGAGGCGGTCCCCGAGCCCGGCCCGCTCGACGGGGTGCACGCGGTGGAAGCCGGGCACCTCGCCGCACAGCCGCGGCGTCGGCAGCAGCTTGTCGGGGTTGCAGAGGCCGTCGGGGTCGAAGGCGCCGCGCACGCGGTCGAAGGCGGTCAGGTCGTCGCCGTCGAACATCTTCGGCATCGAGCAGGCCTTCTCCGTGCCGACGCCGTGCTCGCCGGTGATCGACCCGCCGAACTCGACGCAGAGCGCGACGATCGCCATCGCCAGCTCCTCGGACTGCTCGACCTGCTCGGGCACCGCGCTGTCGTACAGGACCAGGGGGTGCAGGTTGCCGTCGCCCGCGTGGAAGACGTTGGCGACGCGCAGGCCGTAGCGCTCCGAGAGCGCCGCGATGCCGCGCAGCACCTCGGGCAGCCGGGTGCGGGGGATCACGCCGTCCTGTACGCGGTAGGCGGGGGCGAGCCGGCCGGCCGCCGCGAAGGCGCTCTTGCGGGCCGTCCAGATCGCGGCGCGCTCGGCGGGGGAGGCGGCGACCCGCACCTCGCGGGCGTGGTGCGCGGCGCAGATCCGGGTGACGGCCTCGAACTGCGAGCGCACCTCCGACTCCGGGCCGTCGAGCTCGACGATCAGCGCCGACTCGGCGTCCCAGTCCATCTTCGTGACGGCCCGCGCGGCCTCGATCGCGAGGCGGTCCATCATCTCGACGGCGGCGGGCACGATGCCGGCGGAGATGATCGCGGAGACGGTCTCGCCGCCCTCCTCGACCGTGTCGAAGAACGCGACCAGCGTCTCGACGTGCTGCGGCTTCGGCAGGATGCCGACGACGGCCTCGGTGACGATCCCGCAGGTGCCCTCGCTGCCGATCAGGACGCCGAGCAGGTCGAGGCCCGGCGCGTCGGGCGCGTCCGCGCCGAGGCGGACCACGGCGCCGTCGGCCAGGACGACCACGGCCGACAGCGCGTGGTTGACGGTGAAGCCGTACTTGAGGCAGTGGGCGCCGCCCGCGTTCTCGGCGAGGTTGCCGCCGATCGTGCAGACCTGCTGGCTCGAGGGGTCGGGCGCGTAGTAGAAGCCGTGCGGGGCGACCGCCTCGGTGATGGCGAGGTTGGTCACGCCCGGCTGCACCGTGACGCGCCGGTTGGGCAGGTCGACGGCGAGGATCTCGCGCATCCGCGCGAGGCCGATCACGACGCCCTCCGCGCGCGGCATCGCGCCGCCCGACAGCCCCGAGCCGGCGCCGCGCGCGACGAACGGGATGCCGAGCTCGTGGCAGGCGCGCACCACGGCCGCCACCTCGTCGGTGCTCGCCGGCAGCACGACGAGGCCGGGCCGCTCACGCTGGTTGGTCAGCCCGTCGCACTCGTAGGTGCTGAGCTGGGCCGGGTCCGACAGCACCCAGACGGGGCCGACGATCGCGCGGGCGCGCTCCGCGAGGGTGCCGAGCCGGTCCGTCGTCTGCGTCGCCGCCATCGACCGGCAGGGTACCGGCTAGCGGGGTGGCAGGCCGAGCGCGTCGCGCACGAGGCGCTCCTGCTCGATCAGGTGGTCGGGCGGGTAGCCCTCCGACGGGCTGGCCCGCCACGGGCGGCCCGCGTAGCGCAGCCGGACGCCGGGCGCGGCCATCTCCAGACGGTGGCGGATCGAGCGCCAGGCGCCCATGTTGGCCGGCTCCTCCTGCGCCCAGACGAGCTCCTCGAGGTTGGGGTACCACGAGAGGACGCGCGAGAGCGTCTCCGTCGGGAACGGGTAGAGCTGCTCGAGGCGGATCACGGCGACGCCGCGGTCGGGCGCGTAGTCCGGGTGCTTCTTGATGTCGTAGAAGACCTTGCCCGAGCAGAGGATGGCCTGCGAGATGTCGTCGCGGAAGTCCTTCACGTCGGGGTCGTCGAGGATGCGGGTGAAGGCGCCGTCGCTGAGGTCCGCGAGGGAGGAGGAGGCCTCCTTCAGGCGCAGCAGCGACTTCGGGGTCATGACGATCAGCGGCCGCCGCTCGGGGGCCAGCGACTGGCGCCGCACGAGGTGGAAGAACTGGGCGGCGGTCGTCGGATAGGCGATCGTGCAGTTGTCCTCCGCGGCCAGCTTGAGGAAGCGCTCGAGCCGCGCGGAGGAGTGCTCGGGCCCGGACCCCTCGTAGCCGTGGGGGAGCAGCAGGGTCAGGCGGCACTCGTCGCCCCACTTGGTGCGGCCGCTCATGATGAACTGGTCGACGATGACCTGGGCGACGTTGACGAAGTCGCCGAACTGGGCCTCCCACAGGACGAGGCTGTCGGGGCGGGTCGTCGCGTAGCCGTACTCGAAGCCGAGGCAGCCGGTCTCCGTGAGGGGCGCGTTGTGGACCTCGAAGCCGGCGCGCGCGTCCCGCAGGTGCTGGAGCGGGGTGTAGCGCTCGCCGGTCGCGGCGTCGTGGAGGACGGCGTGGCGGTGGGCGAACGTGCCGCGCTCGGAGTCCTGGCCGGTCAGGCGGATCGGCACGCCCTCCTCGAGCAGGGTCGCGTAGGCGAGCGCCTCGGCGTGGCCCCACTCGATGCGGCCGTCCGGCGCGAGCGCGGTGCGGCGGCGCTCCAGCACCTGGGCGAGCTTCTCGTTGACCGTGAAGCCCTCCGGCACCTCGAGCAGCTCCTCGGTCAGGCGCCGGAGCTGGGCGGCGGGCACCTTCGTCTCGACGCTGGTGCGCGACGGCGACGAGAACGTCGGCATCGGCTCGTCGACCGTGTCGACGCGGATCTCCTCGAGCGCCTGCTTGAGGCGGGCGTGCACGTGCTCGCGCATCTCGTCGACCTCGGCCGGCGTGATGATGCCCTCGGCGACCAGCTTGGCGGCGTAGACCTCGGCGACGGGCGGGTGCTCGTGGATCTTGGCGTACATCAGCGGCTGCGTGTACGAGGGCTCGTCGCCCTCGTTGTGGCCCCAGCGCCGGTAGCCGATCAGGTCGACCAGGACGTCCTTGCCGAAGCGGCTGCGGTAGGCCATCGCCAGGCGGATCGCGGCGCGGCAGGCGTCGACGTCGTCGGCGTTGACGTGGATGACCGGCACGTCGTAGCCCTTGGCGATGTCGGAGCAGTGGCGGGTCGAGCGGCCCTCGCTCGGGTTCGTGGTGAACCCGACCTGGTTGTCGGCGATCACGTGCAGCGAGCCGCCGACCCGGTAGCCGTCGAGCTGCTGCAGGTTGAGGGTCTCGGCCACGACGCCCTGGCCGGGGA
The DNA here is from genome assembly GCA_903873565.1 of uncultured Actinomycetes bacterium. GTDB lineage: Bacteria > Actinomycetota > Thermoleophilia > Gaiellales > F1-60-MAGs149 > F1-60-MAGs149. The sequence continues at coordinate 8,961 of CAIQOY010000107.1, read as the reverse complement.
AGGCGGCGTCGCCGTGGATCTGGATGGCCAGCGCCCGCGTCGCGTCCGTCTGCGTCGCGCTCGGCGGCGCCCAGTCGGTCTGCAGCGCGCGCGTGCGGCCCATCACGACCGGGTTGATGAACTCGAGGTGCGAGGGGTTGGGGAGGAGCGCGAGGCGCACGTCGCGGGTGACGCCGGGCTCGACCTCGAGCTGGCGCGAGCCGCTCGCGCCGTAGTGGTACTTGACGTCGCCGGTGCCGCCGGACGGCATCAGCGTGTGCACGTTGGTCTCGGTCTCGCCGGCGAACTCCGCGAGGATCTGGGCGTACGGCAGGCGCAGGATGTGGGCGAGGACGTTGAGGCGGCCGCGGTGGGCCATGCCGATCGTGACGTCCTCGACGCCGTCGCGGGCCGCGAGCAGCACGGCCTCGTCGAGCAGCGGGATCATCATGTCGAGGCCCTCGATCGAGAACTGCTTCGTGCCGATGAAGGTGCGGCGCAGGAACGCCTCGAGCCCCTCGACGCGGAGCAGGCGCACCAGCTCGCGGCGGCGCTCCTCGGGCGTGCCCGGCAGCCAGAAGGCGCGCGACTCGATCGCCTCGCGCAGCCAGACGCGCTCGCGGTGCGAGCGCAGGTGTTCGATCTCGTAGGCGATCGGGCCGCAGTAGATGTCGCGCATCTCGTCGATGACGTCGCCGAGGGTCTCGCCGGACGTGTAGGTGCGCAGCGGCGTCGCGGGGACGGCGTCGAGGGCGCGCTGGTCGAGGCCGAGGAAGGCCGGATCGAGGGCCGGGTCGCCGGGCGGCTCGGAGCCGAGCGGGTCGAGGCGCGCGGCCAGGTGCCCGTGCGTGCGGTACGCCTTGACGGTCGACATGCCGGCGCTCATGTAGGTCAGGAGCTCCTCCGGCGTGACGTCGCTCGGCAGCGGCCCGATCTCGTCGGGGCTGTCGATGCGCGGGCGCCACGTGCCCGTCGTGTCCGCGGCCAGCGGATCGGAGTCGGCGCTCTTCCCGGAAGTGGTGGACATGGTGCTGATGCCGCTCCCCGGCGGGGAATCCCCGCGTCCCGCGGCCTCTCCGCAGGGTAGCGCGCATGACCCCCTTCGCGGGGTGTCGGTCCGGTGGCCCGGTCCGGGGGCGTGCTACCGTCCGCCGCGCCGATGGGCAAGCGACTGATCATCTGCGAGAAGGCGAGCGTCCAGCGCGACGTCGTGGGCGCCCTGCCCGGGACGTTCGCGAAGAAGGGCGACCTCTTCGAGAGCGACGACTACGTGGTCGGCGCCGCCTCGGGGCACCTCGTGGAGCAGCTCGAGCCCGACGAGTACGACGCCCGCTACAAGCGCTGGAAGTTCGAGGACCTGCCGATCATCCCGGCCGAGCAGCGCTACGAGGCGCGCGGTGAGCGGGCGGTCAAGCAGCTCGCGGTGCTGCACCGGGCGATGAAGCGCAAGGACGTCGACATCATCGTCAACGCCTGCGACGCCGGCCGCGAGGGCGAGCTGATCTTCAAGCTGATCTACCAGACGAGCGGGGTCGACAAGCCGATCGAGCGGGCCTGGTTCTCGTCGATGACGAAGACCGCGATCCGCGACGCCTTCGAGCACCTGCGCGACGACCAGCAGATGAAGCCGCTCGAGGACGCGGCCCGGGCCCGCGAGACCGCCGACTGGCTGGTCGGCTACAACGCGACCCGCGCCGCCACCGTCAAGGTCGGCTCGCCGCGCAACCCGATCCCGCTGGGCCGCGTGAAGACGCCGACCCTGGCCCTGATCGCGCGTCGCGACGAGGAGATCGCCGCCTTCGTGCCGGTGCCGTACTGGGAGGTCCACGCGGACTTCACGAGCCAGGCCGGGAAGCCGTACGGGGGCCGCTGGTTCCGCGGCACGGACAAGACGCTGCCGACCGCCGAGGAGGCCGAGCGGGTCGCCGCCGCGGCGCGAGCCGCCGCCGACGCCCGCGTGGTGCGGGTCGAGAAGCGCCCCCGGGTCGAGCAGCCGAAGCTGCTCTTCGACCTCACCCAGCTGCAGCGCGAGGCCAACGGCCAGTTCGGGTTCACGGCCAAGCGCACGCTGGCCGCCGCGCAGTCGCTCTACGACACGCACAAGCTGCTGACCTATCCGCGCACCAACTCGAAGTACCTGACGGGCGACATGGTCCCGACCCTGAAGGGCATCGCGGCCGAGGTCGGCCGCGCCGACCCGGCCTACGCCGCGGGCGGGCAGTACGTGGCGGGCCTCGCCGAGCTGCCGCTGGCCCGGGTCGTGGCCGACGACAAGGTCGGCGACCACCACGCGATCATCCCGACCGAGGGCACCCAGGACCTGTCGGCGCTGGGCCCCGACGAGCGCAAGATCTACGACCTCGTGGCGCGCCGCTTCCTCGCCGCCTTCCACCCGCCGGCGCGCAAGGAGGTCACCTCCGTCGACACCGAGGCGGGCGGCGAGCTGTTCCGCTCGTCGGGCACCGTGATCGTCGAGCCGGGCTTCCTCGCCGTCTACCGCGACGCCCCGCCGGCCGAGCCGAAGGCCCCCGGCGAGGACGAGGAGGAGACGGAGGACGAGGTCTCCGAGCGCACGCTCCTGCCGGCGCTGAACGAGGGCGAGACGAGCGCGATCGGCGCCGTCGAGGTGCTGGCGAAGCACACCACGCCGCCCCGGCACTTCACCGAGAACTCGCTGCTCCTGGCGATGGAGACGGCCGGCAAGCTGGTCGATGAGGAGGAGCTCGCCGAGGCGATGCGCGACTCCGGGCTCGGCACGCCGGCGACCCGCGCCCAGACGATCGAGGACCTGATCACGAACCGCTACGTCGAGCGCGAGGGCCGCCAGCTGCGCGCCACCCCGAAGGGCCTCGCCGTGATCCGGATGCTCGGCGACCACGACCTCACGAGCCCGGCCCTGACCGGCGAGTGGGAGCACCGCCTGCAGCGCATCCAGGAGGGGGTCGAGTCGAGCGAGGCGTTCATGAGCGACATCCGCGCCTACACGACGAAGATCGTCGACTGGTTCTCCGACAAGGACCGCGACGCGATGCGGATCGAGCGGCGCGTGATCGGGCCGTGCCCGTGGTGCGACGGCGAGATCGTGGAGATGCCGGTCTCGTACTCGTGCACCTCGTACCGCTCGAAGAAGGAGCCGGGCTGCGGCTACACGATCTGGCGCCAGCAGGGCACCAAGGAGATCACGCCCGAGGAGGCCGAGGAGCTCGTCGCCCAGAAGATCGACCCGGCCACCCTCGCCGCGGCCGGCGTGCGCGACCTCGGCGCGCACCCCGAGACCGGGCTCGCCGTGACGGCGCGGATCGGCCGCTACGGCCCGTACGTCACCGAGGCCCTGCCCGAGGACGCCCCGGCGAAGGCCAAGGGCCGCACCGCCTCGCTCCTCAAGGGGATGGAGTTCGAGCAGGTCACGCTCGAGGACGCCGTGCGCCTCCTGACCCTGCCGCGCACCCTGACCGCGGCGGACGGCGAGGAGATCATGGTGGCCAACGGCCGCTACGGGCCGTACATCAAGAAGGGCGCCGAGACGCGCTCGCTCGGCTCCGAGGACGAGCTCTTCACGCTCACGCTCGAGCAGGCCGAGGAGATCCTCGCCAAGCCCAAGGAGCGCCGCGGGCGCGCCCAGGCCCAGAGCCTCAAGGAGCTCGGCCCCGACCCCGAGTCGGGCGGGACGATCACGCTCAAGGCCGGCCGCTTCGGGCCGTACGTGACCGACGGCGAGACCAACGCCTCGATCCCGAAGGACGTCCTGCCCGATGCGGTGACGCCCGCGATGGCGGCGCAGCTCCTCGCGGAGCGGCGCGCCAAGGGCCCGGCCCCGAAGAAGCGCGCCGCCCGCAAGCCGAAGGGCTGAGCGGGCGCTAGGGTGGGCGCATGCGCCGCCTCGCGCCGATCGCCCTCGTCGCCCTCAGCGCCCTCGCGCTCCTCGGCGCCTGCGGCGGCGACGACGGCGCGCCGGCCGCGGAAGGCGGGGCCACCGCGCTCTCGGTCGAGCTCTGGCCGGCCGGCGAGGGCCAGGGCGCGGCCGTCACCGCGACCCTGACCTGCGACCCGGCGGGCGGCGACCTGCCCGACCCGGGCGCGGCCTGCGCCGCGCTCACGGCCGAGGCCGACGCGCTCGGGCCCGTCCCGCCGGACACGGCCTGCACCGAGCTCTACGGCGGACCGGAGCAGGCGCGCATCACGGGCACCCTCGACGGGGTGCCCGTCGACGCGAGCCTCAGCCGCGGGAACGGCTGCGAGATCGACCGCTGGGAGCGGCTGCTGCCGCTCCTGCCCGCCTACGAGCCGGTGCCCCTCTAGGGGCTAGCGCGCCTCGATCGCCCAGGCCGCCCGGTAGGCGCCGAGCACGTCCTCGGCGGTCCAGCGGTGCGGCGCCACCGTGATGAAGTAGTCCTCCATCGCGGCCTCGGCGAGCGCGGGCAGCGCATCCTCCTCGACGCCCGTGGAGCGCAGCGTCGGGAAGCCGATCTCCCGGAGCAGCGCGTGCACGGCGGCCACGGCGCGCGAGCCGTCGCCGCGGCCCTGGTCGGGCCAGCCCATCGCGTCGGCGATGCGGTCGAAGAGCTCCGGCTCGGCGGTGCGGTCGACATCCATCGTCTCGGCCAGGACGAGGCCGATGGTGAGGCCGTGCGGGAGGCCGTAGCGGCCGCCGATCGACTGCGCGATCGAGTGCTCGGAGCCGCAGTCGGAGATGTTCATGCAGAGGCCGCCGAGCAGCGAGCAGGCGGCCATCCGCGAGCGGGCGCCCGCGTCGGCGCCGTTGGCGATCGCGGCCGGCAGGGCCTCGACGCCGTAGCGGATCGACTCGAAGGCGATGCCGTTGCCGATCGGCGTGCGCGCGACCACGGCGACGGCGGCGATCGCCTGGGCGATCGCGTCGATGCCGGCGTACATGGTGGGCGCGGGGGGCAGGCCGTGGGTCAGCTCGGGGTCGACGATCGCGTAGCGGGCGCGCACGGTGGGGTGCGCGATGCCGGCCTTGCGGTGCGTCTCCGAGTCGGTGACGACGATGCCGCCCGACACCTCGGAGCCCGTGCCCGAGGTGGTGGGGACGGTGATGAAGAGGGTGGGCCAGTCCGCGTGCTCGGCCTTCCCGGCGGCCCAGTCGGCGTACGGCCGGCCGCTGCCGTGCACGAGGCGCGCCGCCTTCGCGGTGTCCATCGCCGAGCCGCCGCCGACCGCCACGATCGCGTCGGCCCCCGCGTCCCCGAGCGCCTGCGCGCACGAGGCGACGTCGTCGGTGGTGGGCTCGCCCGGCTCCTTGACCCAGTGGGTGACCGCACCCGGCGCCGTCGCGAGCGCGGCCGCGATCGAGGGATGGTCGACCATCGCGCGGTCGATCACGATCACGGTGCTCGTGGCGCCCTCGGCGGCCAGGACCTCCGGCAGGCGCGCGATCTCGCCGTCGCCGAAGCGGATCTTGATGGGCAGGTGGTTGCCGAAGGAAGCGAGCGGCTCGAGCATGGTCCTCTCCTCGTCGATGCGGGGGGAGGCTAGTCGATCCCGCCGCCGCCGCGGGGGGAGGCTAGTCGATCCCGCCGCCGCCGCGGGCGGCGGCGGGACCGGGCTCAGCCGATCGCCAGCTCGTCCCAGTGGACGGCCGGCTCGAGCGCGACCTCCAGGGCCTCCTCGAGGGTGGCCACGGGGTGCACCGTCAGCTCCGCCAGCACCTCGTCGGGCACGTCCTCGAGGTCGGCCTCGTTGCGCTTCGGGATGATCACGTCCGTGACGCCCGCGCGGTGGGCGGCGAGCACCTTCTGCTTGATGCCGCCGACCGGCAGGACGCGGCCGCGCAGGGTCACCTCGCCGGTCATCGCGACGTCCGGGCGCACGTGGCGGCCGGTCAGGAGCGAGACGAGCGCGATGGACATCGTGACGCCCGCCGAGGGGCCGTCCTTGGGCACGGCGCCCGCCGGCACGTGCAGGTGGAACTGCCGGTCCTCGAACTGGCGGCTGTCGATGCCGTAGTGCGCGGCGTTCGAGCGCACGTGGGTCAGCGCGATCGTGGCGGACTCGCGCATCACGTCGCCGAGCTGGCCGGTCAGGGTGGGGCCGCCCGTGCCGGGGTGCGAGGAGGCCTCGACGAAGAGGACGTCGCCGCCGACGCTGGTCACGGCGAGGCCGGTGGCCACGCCGGCGACGCCGGTGCGCTCGGCCACCTCGTCGTGGAACTTCGCGCGGCCGAGGTCGCGCTCCACGTCGTCCGTCCCGATCGCGATCGGGGCCGACGCCTCGCCGGCCGCCAGGCGCGTCGCGGCCTTGCGCAGCAGCGTGCCGAGCTGGCGCTCGAGGGTGCGCACCCCCGCCTCGCGGGTGTGGTCGCGGATCACCTTGCGGACCGCCTCCTCGGAGACGGTCGCCTCGTCGTCGAGCAGGCCGTTGCGGGTCCGCTGGCGCGGCACCAGGTAGCCCGTGGCGATGGCGACCTTCTCGTCGTCGGTGTAGCCGTCGAGGGTGATCACCTCGAGCCGGTCGTAGAGGGCCGGCGGGATCTGGTCGGCCATGTTGGCGGTGGCCAGGAAGAGGACCTGCGAGAGGTCGACCTCGACGTCGAGGTAGTGGTCGCGGAAGGTCGAGTTCTGGGCGGGGTCGAGCACCTCGAGCAGCGCGCTCGAGGGGTCGCCGCGCCAGTCCGAGCCGAGCTTGTCGACCTCGTCGAGGAGGATCACCGGGTTCATCGTGCCGGCGTCGCGCAGGGCGCGCACGAAGCGGCCCGGCATCGCGCCGACGTAGGTGCGGCGGTGGCCGCGGATCTCCGCCTCGTCGCGGACGCCGCCGAGGGCGACGCGCACGAACTCGCGTCCGAGCGCCCGGGCGATCGACTCGCCGAGCGACGTCTTGCCGACGCCGGGCGGGCCGACGAGGGCCAGGATCACGCCGGCCTTGCCGTCCTCGATCTCGCGCTCGCGCCGGAACTTCCGGACCGCGAGGTGCTCGACGATCCGCTCCTTGACGTCGTCGAGGCCGGCGTGGTCGGCGTCGAGGATCGCGCGGGCGCCCTGGACGTCGCCGGACTCCTCGCTGAGGACGCCCCACGGCACGTCGAGCAGGGCGTCGAGGTAGGTGCGGATCGTGGAGGCCTCGGGACCCTGGGCGCCGGACTCGAGCCGGTCGACCTCGCGCTCGGCCTCGTGGCGCGCCTCCTCCGGCATCGCCGAGTCGGCGATGCGCCGGCGGTAGCGCTCGAACTCGTCGCCGTCGGTGCCCTCGAGGTCGCCGAGCTCCTTGCGGATGGCGTCGAGCTGGCGGCGCAGCAGGTACTCGCGCTGCGACTTCTCCATGCCCTCGGCGACGTCCTCGCGGATCCGCTCGCGCACGGCGATCTCGGCCAGCACGTCGCGCATCCAGGCCGTCACCTTGCGGAGGCGCTGCTCCACGTCGACGGTCTCGAGCAGCTCGAGCTTGCGCTCGTAGGAGAGGTCGGGGGAGAAGCCGGCGGTGTCGGCCAGGGCGCCGGGCTCGTCGATCTGGCGCAGCATCGCGATCACGGGGCGGTTGCCGCGCGCCTCGAGGATCTCCTCGACGATCGCGCGGTACTCGCGGGCCAGCTCGCGGGCCTCGTCGCCCGGGTCGTCGGGGTCGGGGCGCTCGGCGACCTCGATGCGCAGGGCGCCGCCGGCGGCCTCGGCGCGGCCGAGCTCGGCGCGGTGCAGGGCGCGCAGGGTGACGCCGCGGCTGCCGCCGGGCAGCATCGCGGGCTCGCCCTCGAGCTGGGCGACGACGCCGATCGTGGCGAAGCGCCCGTCGACGCGGGGCACGAGCACGACGCGGCGGTCGTCGCCGACCTCGTCGACGGCGGCGTTGGCCTCGGGCGAGGCGAGGTCGACGCTGAGGGCCATGCCGGGCAGGACGAGGGCGTCCTCGAGCGGGATCAGGGGCAGGAAGGTGGGCTGGGGGTCGGGGGTCGGGGTGTCGTTCACGGGGTCCTTCCGGGGATGGGATCGTGCGGGCCGGGGCAGAGATCTATTGCTATCAGACTCAACGTTTCTCAGCCTATCGCTATTCCCCTCGCCGCGGATGGATGCGCGTGATTCGACGGCTCGGACCACCGTACGGCGCCCGCACCGCCCGCCGACGCGGGAAGGCCGCGAACCCGGCGCTTGCATCGGCGCCGCAGGCCGGGAACAATCGACCCACCGGCCGCCGGAGGAGCGAGCGCAATGGGCATCCTGATCGAGAACGAGTTCACCGTCGCCGCGTCGCCCGACGACACGTACGCCCTGATGACGGACGTCGAGCGCGTCGCCCCGTGCATCCCCGGCGCCGAGATCACCGGCCGGCGCGAGAACGGGGCGTTCGACGCGGTGGTGACGATGAAGATGGGCCCGATGCAGCTGTCCTACAAGGGCGAGGTGGCGATCGAGTCCCAGGACGACGCGCAGCGCACCGCCGTGATGCGCGCGAAGGCCACGGAGGCGCGCGGGCAGGGCACCGCCCAGGCGCTCCTGACCATGCGAGTCGCGCCCGCCGAGGGCGGTGCGGCGAGCCACGTCGCGGTCAGCTCGGACCTCCTGATCACCGGCCGGGTGGCCCAGATGGGCCGCGGGATCATGACGGACGTCGCCGGGCGCATGATCGGCGAGATGGCCAAGGCGATGGAGGCGACCCTGCTCGCCGGGGCCGAGGCGAAGGCGCGCGGCGAGGCGCCGCCGCCGTCGGTGGCCGCCGACGAGCCCTCCGCCGTCGGCATCGCGGCCGACGTCACGAAGGCCAAGCTCAAGGGCCTCCTCGGGCGCGACTGACCCGGCGCGGGGGCGGGTCAGGCCGGGCGGGCGATTCGCACCGGCCAGGCGCGCGCCGCGTCGCCCGGCACCGACGCGGTCACGCCCACGACCCGCCGGTCGGGCCGCACCACGAGCGTGAAGCGGGCGGCGAACGACCCGACGGGCGGTTCCGCGCCCGGCGGCCGCACGGCGGCGCGCTGCGATACGCGGGGTGATGCACGCCGACCCCGTCCGCACGGCCCGCAAGGCCGAGCACCTC
>CAIQOY010000106.1 GCA_903873565.1 uncultured Actinomycetes bacterium | reverse complement strand
CGCAGGCGAAGCCGATCGGCGCGGCCGAGCGCACGCGGGCCGACCGCCTCGCCGCGACCCTCGCCAAGCGCTGGCTGGCCGGCTGAGCGAGCCGCGCGGCGGGCGCTGGTAGGCTGGCGCGCGACGGAGAGGAGCCTCGGATGGCGGAGCCGCGCGACCCGGCCTGGGTCTACAACGAGACGGTCCGGATGTTCGCGATCGGCGGTGACCCGCCGCACGAGGACCCGGCCGAGCTCGAGGCCTCGTGGGGCCGCGCCTGGGGCCTGTCGAACGACGTCGGGCGGATCCGCTCGATCCTGATGCACCGGCCCGGCCCGGAGATGGGCGTCGTCGACCCGTCGAAGCGGATCGACCGGATCGGCTCCTACGGCGACCTCGACGAGCACTGGTACTTCCAGAGCGAGGAGCCGCCGGACGTCCCCGCCATGCAGGCGCAGCACGACGCCCTCGTGGCCGCCCTCGAGCGCCGCGGCGTCGAGATCATCTACCAGGAGGGCGTCGGCGACCGCATGCTGAAGGCGGTCTACACCCGCGACCCCCTGCAGATGGTCAAGGGCGGCGCGATCGTGAACCGGATGGGCACCCGCATCCGCCGCGGCGAGGAGCTGGTCACGACCCGCACGCTGGCCAAGCACGGCATCCCGGTCCTGCGCACCCTCAACGGCTCCGCCGTGATGGAGGGCGGCACCTTCGCGTGGCTCAACGACCGCACGGCCGTGATCGGCTGCGGCGTGCGCGTCAACCGCGAGGGCGCCCGCCAGGTCGGCGAGGTGCTGGCCGCGCAGGGCGTGGAGCTGATCGTGATCGACCTCGTGGGCTACGACATCCACCTCGACGTCGGCTTCCTGATGGTCGACGCCGACCTCGCGCTGGTCAGCCCGATGAACCTCCCCCACGCCTTCCTGCGGACCCTCAAGGACCTCGGCATCGACACCGTCGAGATCACGCCCGAGGACGACGGCTGGATCGTCAACGGCCTCGCCGTCGCCCCGCGCGAGCTCCTGATCCCCGAGGGCGCCTCCGAGCGCACCCTCGAGGAGCTCGATCGCAAGGGCGTCACCTGGGAGGTCATCCCGTACGACAAGGTGCACCTCAACGGCGGTGGGCTGCACTGCTCCACCACCCCCCTGATCCGCGACCCGGTCTAGGCGATGGCGGGCATCGAGCGCGAGGCGACCTGCGTCTGGGAGGGCGACCTGGCCCATGGCGCGGGCCGGCTGTCGGCCGCGTCGTCGGTGGCCTTCACCGGCCTCGCCCTGTCCCTCCCCACGCGGATCGGCCGGCCCGGCGACCAGACCAGCCCGGAGGAGCTCCTCGCCGCCGCCCACGCCGGCTGCTTCGCGATGGCCCTGGCCTCGATCCTCACCAACGCCGACGTGCCGCCGGGCCGGCTCGACGTGGCCTGCCGGATCCGGGTCGACGAGGACCCCGAGCGCGGCTTCCGGGTCGCGGCGTCGTCGATCGCCGTGCGGGCCGAGGTCGACGGCCTGGCCCGCGACGCCCTCACGGCGGCCGTGGCCGCCGCGGACGCCGCCTGCCCGTACTCGGCGCTCCTGCGCGACGCGGGCGCCGCGGTCGACGTCGGCCTCGCGGACTGACCGCGGCGGGGTCATCCGGGTCCGCGCCCGGCGCGATAGGTCCGCATACGGCCGTACGGCCGTGACGATCCCTCACCAAGGAGAGACACCCAGTCATGCGACGCTCCCTGATCGCGCTGCTCGCCCTCATGGGCCTGATCGTGGCCGCCCCGGCCGCGTTCGCCCACAGCGGGTCCCACTCGGACTCGCGCCAGGAGGTCGGCTCGGCGAAGGCCATCATCCTGACCATCGACGACCTCAAGCCGTCGACCGGCCAGCTCAAGTTCACCATCGAGCCCGAGGGCTTCTCCTTCAAGAAGGTCCCGTACAAGGGCTCGAAGAACGTCGCCGGCCAGGGCCACGCGCACATCTACGCCAAGGCGGAGGGTGCCAAGAAGGCCAAGTACATCGGCTGGACCGGGACGGGCCTGACCTCCATGACCGACAAGGGCATGCTCGAGGTCGGCACGACCTACCGCGTGTTCGCGGTGTTCTCGGAGAACGACCACACCGAGGACCGGACGATCATGTCGAACTGGGTCAAGGTCGCCTTCGGCGTCAAGTAGGACCGCTCGAGTGGCCCGGCGGGACGGCCTCGTGCCGTCCCGCCGGGCCGTCTCGCGGACGTACACTTCCCGCGGCGATGGCCGCGACCACCCCCAAGCTGGTCGTCGAGGGCGCGAGTCGCGCGTTCGACGGCGCCCCGGCGCTCGCCCCCACGACGCTCGCGGTGGCCGCCGGCGAGTTCGTCTCGCTGGTCGGGCCGTCCGGATGCGGCAAGTCGACGCTCTTCAACGTCGTGTCCGGGCTGCTCGAGCCCGACGCCGGCCGCGTCCTGCTCGACGGCGCGGACGTCACCGGCCGCCCGGGCGCGGTCGGCTACATGCTCCAGAAGGACCTGCTCGCCCCCTGGCGGACGGTGCTCGGCAACATCGTCCTCGGCGCCGCGCTGACGCGCGGCGTGACCGCCGCGGACCGCGCCGAGGCGGCCGCGCTGGCCGAGCGCCACGGGCTCGGCGGCTACCTCGACCACTACCCCCACGCCCTTTCGGGCGGCATGCGCCAGCGGGTGGCGCTCTTGCGCACGCTCGCCACGGGCCGCGACCTGCTCCTGCTCGACGAGCCGTTCGGCGCCCTCGATGCGCAGACCCGCCTCGGGATGCAGCGCTGGCTGCTCGAGGTGCGCGACCAGACCGGCAGCACGGTGCTCTTCATCACGCACGACGTCGACGAGGCGATCTTCCTGTCCGACCGGATCCTCGTGATGGGGCCGCGCCCGGGCGCGATCGTCGATGAGCTGGCCGTCGACCTGCCGCGCCCCCGCACCCTCGCGATGGCCACCGACCCGACGGCCGTCGAGGCCAAGCGCCGGATCCTCGCCACCCTCCACGGGGAGGCCGCGGCGTGAGCCGCTCGACCGCCCGCGCGGTGCTGATCCCGCTCGCCTCGGTGGCGATCGTCTTCCTGGTCTGGGCGCTGATCATCCGCCTGTTCGACGTGCAGCCGTTCGTCGCGCCGTCCCCCCTCGAGGCCCTCGAGGCGGTCCGCGCCGACTGGTCCATCCTCGGCCCGCTGGCCCTCAAGACGCTCGCGGAGACGGTCTACGGCTTCGTCGCCGGGGCCGTGCTCGGCTTCGTCCTCGCCGTCCTGATGTCGCAGTCGCGCACGGTGCGCGACCTCGTCTACCCCGTCCTCGTCGGGTCGCAGGCGGTGCCGATCATCGCGATCGCCGCGCCGCTCGTGATCCTGCTCGGCTTCGGGATCCTCCCGAAGATCGTGATCGTGGCGTGGATCGTCTTCTTCCCCGTCGCGGTCAGCGTCCTCGACGGGCTCGCGCGCGTGGACGGCGACCTGCTGGCGCTCGCCCGGGCGCTGGGCGGCAGCCGCTGGCGCGTGTTCCGGGTGATCCGCCTGCCCGCCACCGTCGGCCCGCTCTTCTCGGGCCTCAAGATCGGCGCCACCTACGCGGTCACGGGCGCCGTCATCGGGGAGCTCGTGGCCTCCACCGGCGGCTCGCTGGCCGGCTACCAGCGCCAGGCCAACAGCTCGCTCGACACGGCCGCAGTGTGGGGCTCGACGCTGCTGATGACCGCGATCGGCATCGGCTGGTTCCTGCTCGTGATCGGCCTCGAGCGCCTGGCCACGCCCTGGCGGACCCGCAGCACCCGGCGGCGTCTAGGATTCGGCGCACCCCGCCGGACGACCACCCCTCCCGGAGACGCCCCGTGACCCGCACCCGCATCCTCGCCCTCCTCCTCGCCCTCGCCGCCGGCGCGCTCGCGGCCGCCTGCGGCGGCTCCGATTCCGAGGAGTCGGCCTCGGGCGAGCCCACCAAGCTGACGATGTCGTACTCGTGGCCGACCGTGGACTTCATGGCCGTCCCGATCGTCGTGGCCCAGGAGATGGGCTACTTCGCCGAGGCGGGCGTCGAGGTCGAGCTGATCTTCCCGCCGGACCCCGCGTCCTCGGCCAAGGTGCTCGCCACCGGCGACTCCGACATCGGCCTGATCACCACCACCGACATGGCCTTCGCGGTGCAGCAGGGCCT
>CAIQOY010000105.1 GCA_903873565.1 uncultured Actinomycetes bacterium | reverse complement strand
GCGGCGAGCACGAGCCCGCCGCCCGGCTCCCCGAACAGCGTGATGTCGTCGCGGGCCCCGAGCGTCGGCAGCTCCACGTCGATGCCGACGCGGCCCGCGATCGCGAGCTCGGCGGCGCAGACGGCGAGGCCGCCCTCGGCGACGTCGTGGGCGGCCTGCATCAGGCCCTGCGCCGCGGCGTCGTGGAGGACGCCGAGCAGCGCCGCCTCGGCGGCCAGGTCGACGTCGGGGATCCGGCCCGCGACCGCGCCGAACACGACGGCCTGGTACTCGGAGCCGTCCACGGCCGGCGCGCTGTCGCCGAGCAGCACGATCGCCGCGCCGTCCTTCGGCGCCGCGCCGACCGCGTGCGCGGCGTCGTCGATCAGGCCGACGCAGCCCACGATCGGGGTCGGCGGGATCGGGCCGCCGGCGTGCTCGTTGTAGAGCGAGACGTTGCCGGAGACGACGGGGGTGCCGAGCGCCTCGCAGGCCTCGGCCATGCCCTCGACGGCCTCGACCAGCATGTACGGCGTCTCGCCCTTCTCCGGGTTGCCGAAGTTGAGGCAGTTGGTGATCGCGAGCGGCCGCGCGCCCGTGCAGGCCACGTTGCGGGCCGCCTCGGCGACGGCCTGGCGGCCGCCGCGGCGCGGGTCGAGCCAGGTCCGCCGGCCCGAGCCGTCGAGGGCGGCCGCGACCGCGCGCTGCGAGCCCGGCAGCCGCACGACGCCGGCGTCGGCGCCGGGGCGGATCACGCCGCCCCCGCCGACGAGCTGGTCGTACTGCTGGTAGACGGCGGCCTTCGAGGCCACGTTGGGCGCGGCGAGCAGGCGCTTGAGGGCGTCGACCGGGTCCGGGGCCGGGTCGAGCGCGGCCGGGTCGAGCGGATCGTCGGCGAGGCGCGCGGGGCGCACGGGGTCGAGCGCGTAGCGCGGGCAGTCGTCGACGAGCGCGGAGACGGGGATGTCGCCCACCACCTCGTCGCCGAAGGTGCAGACCAGGTGGTCGCCCTCGATCACCTCGCCGATCACCGAGCACTGCAGCTCCCAGCGGGCGCACAGATCCTGCACCGCGGCCAGCTGCGACGGCTCGACGCAGGCGAGCATCCGCTCCTGCGACTCCGAGATCATGATCTCGAAGGGCTCCATGTCGGCCTCGCGCAGCGGCACCTTCGCGAGGTCGAGGCGCACGCCGACCGGCCCGCGCGAGGCCATCTCCGAGGCGGACGAGGCGAGGCCCGCGGCGCCGAGGTCCTGCAGGCCCACGAGCACGTCGCTCTTGATCAGCTCCAACGAGGCCTCGATCAGGCGCTTCTCCATGTACGGGTCGCCGATCTGGACGGTCGGGCGCTTGTCGTCGCCGCCCGCGTCGATGTCCTGCGAGGCGAGGACGGAGGCGCCGCCGATGCCGTCGCGGCCCGTCCGCGCCCCGAACAGCACGATCAGGTTGCCCGTGCCGGCCGCGGTCGCGCTCTTGAGGTCCTCGGCGCGCAGCACGCCGATGCACATCGCGTTGACGAGGCACGACTGCTCGTAGCCGGGGTCGAAGCGCACCTCGCCGCCGATGTTGGCGACGCCGACGCAGTTGCCGTAGTGGCCGATGCCGCGCACCGCGCCGTCGAACAGCCGTCGCGTCCGCTCCGTCGCCGGATCGCCGAAGCGCAGCGAGTCGAGGATCGCGATCGGGCGCGCGCCCATCGCGAAGACGTCGCGCAGGATGCCGCCCACGCCCGTGGCCGCGCCCTGGAAGGGCTCGACCGCCGAGGGGTGGTTGTGGCTCTCGACCTTGAACGCGGCGCCGAGCCCGTCGCCGACGTCGACGACGCCCGCGTTCTCACCCGGGCCCTGCAGCACGGCCGGCCCGTCGGTGGGCAGCCGGCGCAGCACCATCCGCGAGTGCTTGTACCCGCAGTGCTCGCTCCAGAGCAGCGAGAAGACCGCCAGCTCGAAGTGGTTCGGGTCGCGCCCCATCAGCGCGGCGATCTGCGTGTACTCGTCGTCCGTCAGGCCGAGTTGGCGGTGCAGCGGCGGATCGGAGACCTGGTTCACGCGTTGACCAACACTAGCGGAGGCACCTGTCGTCCACGCCGCCCTGCGCGGCCCCCGCGCGACCCCGTGCACCCCCCGTGCGACCCCGTGCGCGCGGCGCCACCCGGAGTCCCCGATCCTCGGCCCATGACCACTCCCGCCATCCCCTCCGACTCCCCCTCCAAGCGCGACGGCATCGCCGTCCCGGGCGGTCGCGCCCGCCTCCTCGCCGAGCTGGTCGAGCCCGGCGGCGGCGAGGCCGGCGACATCGTGATGCAGGCCCTCGAGGGCCCCGACGGGGCGCTGCTCCTGCGCATCGGCTACCGCCGCGCCGGCGCGGTCGTCCGCGCCCCGGCCACCGCCGGCGGGCGCACCTGGTCGCGCCTGCTGCGCCGGGCCGGCGCCGACCCCGTGATCGGGCCCCTGCTCGGCGCGGGTCCGCACGCGGCCGGCGGCCGCCATCGCGCGTAGTGTTCGGACGTGGGCGTGATCGACTTCGAGTCCCGGCCGGCCTTCGCCGACCCCATCCTGGTGGCGGCGTTCCGCGGCTGGAACGACGGCGGCTCCGCCGCCACCGTCGCGGCCGCCTTCCTGCGCAACACGATGGGCGCGGAGCGCTTCGCCTCGATCAGCCCCGAGGAGTTCGTCGACTTCCAGCAGACCCGCCCGCAGGTCACCGTCGAAGAGGGCCACGTCCGCCAGATCACCTGGCCGGAGACCGAATTCCTCCACGGGCGGCTGCCGGGCGGCCGCGACCTCCTGCTGGTGGTCGGCACCGAGCCGAACTACCGCTGGCGCGCCTTCTCGGACGCGATCTCCGGCTACGCGTCCGAGGTCGGCGCGACCCTCGCGATCACCCTCGGCGGGCTCCTCGCCGATACGCCGCACACGCGCCCCGTGCCCGTCTCGAGCACCGCGCACGACCCCGACCTGATGGACCGCTTCGACCTCGAGCCGATCCGCTACGAGGGGCCGACCGGCATCGTCGGCGTCCTGCACGAGGGCCTCGGCCGCGCCGGCATCCCGTCGGCGAGCCTGTGGGCGGCCGTGCCGCACTACCTCGGCGGCAACCCCAACCCGACGGCCGCGCTCGCGCTCGTGCGCGCCCTCGAGCCGCTCGTCGAGTGCGAGCTCGAGCCGACCGAGCTGGAGACCGCCTCCGCCGAGTTCGACCGGCAGATCGCGCGCGTCGTCGAGAAGGACGCGGAGATGCGCTCCTACGTCGCCGACCTCGAGGCGCGCCTCGACGCGGGCGACGACTACGAGGACGAGGACGATGACGAGGACGAGGACGACCTCGACGAGATCGAGGACGAGATCACCGCGGACGACCTCCCCAGCGCCGACGAGCTCGAGGCGGAGCTGCAGGAGTTCCTGCGCGAGCAGCGCGACGAGGGCTGATCAGCCCGCCGCGGCGAGGGCCGCGAGGTCGGTGTCGGGGTCGGCGAGCACCGCGGGCGGCGGCTCGACCCCGGCCGCGAACAGCTTGCGCACGCCGCGCAGCGTCTTCATGTCGCCCACGCTCATCGCCGCGCGCATCCGCCCGTCGCGCACGTAGAAGGCGGTGCAGGCCGGCGTCTCCGTGTCGCCGCGCCAGACGATCTCGTCGTCGGGGCGCGGCACGCCCACCACGTTGAGGGTGAGGTCGCCCTGGTCCGACCAGAAGGTCGGCAGGTCCTCGTAGAGGCCCTCGCCGAGCGCGATCCGCTCCGCCGCGACCTGGCCGTGGCCGATCGCCACGGCCGCGTGCTCGACGCGGATCCGCTCCTCGTCGGCCCACGGGCTCGGGAAGGCGGCGATGTCGCCGATCGCCCAGACCCCCTCCACGCTCGTGCACAGCCCCGCGTCGACGCGGACGCCGCCGTCGGCGATCTCGCAGCCGAGCGCCTCGGCGAGCTCGAGCCGCGGCGCCTGGCCGACCGCGGCGATCACGATGTCGGCGGGCACCTCCTCGCCGCCCGCCAGCACGACGCCCGCCTCGGCGACGGACTCGACGGCCACGCCGGCGCGGACGTCGACGCCGCGCGCCTGCGCCCAGCGCAGGACGTGCGCGGCCACCTCGCGCCCGAGCGGGCGCGCCATCGGCTCGGGCGCCGCCTCGAGCACCGTGGCCGTGTGCCCGTGGGCGACGGCCGCGGTCGCGGCCTCCATCCCGATGAAGCCGCCGCCGATGATGGCCAGCCGCTGCGGTCCCTGCGCGAGCAGCGCCTGCAGGGCGAGCGCCTCGTCCATGCGGGTGATGCGGTGGGCGCGCTCAAGGCCGGGGATCGGCAGCTGGCGCGGCGCGCAGCCCGTGGCCAGGACGAAGGCGTCCCACGCCACGCTCGTGCCGTCCGAGAGGGCCGCGGTGCGGGCCGCCGCGTCGACCGCCTCGACCCGGGTGCCGAGGCGCAGGTCGATGCGGTCCTGCGCGTAGGTCTCGGGCGCGGGCTTGACGACCTTGTCCATGTCGGCTGTGCCCACGATCACGGACTTCGAGAGCGGCGGCCGGTCGTAGGGATGCGTGACCTCGTCCCCGACGAGCACGATCTCGCCGTCCCAGCCGACGCGGCGCAGGGTGAGGGCGCAGGCACGCCCCGCCATGCCGGCGCCCGCGATCAGGGCGATGCCCATCGCGCGCCTAGACGTCGACCAGGACGTCGTCGCCCTCGACCGTGACCGGGTAGACCCTGACCGCCTCGGTCGCCGGCGGGCAGTCGGGCTCGCCCGTCTCGACGTTGAACGCGGAGCCGTGCAGCGGGCACTCGACCGCCATGTCGTCGGCGAGGAAGTCGCCCTCGGACAAGGATGCCTCGGCGTGCGGGCAGTCGTCGCAGATCGCGTGCACGCGGTCGCCGACGCGGACCACGCAGAGCGCGGTGCCGTCGGCCTCCACCCGCGTGAGCTCGCCGTCGGCGAAATCGCCGAGCGATCCGATCGAGACCTGGGCCATGGGGACTCCTTCCGTCCGGGGCGTGCGGGTGCGCAGGGGAAGACTAGGCGGCGGCCAGGCGACCGACGAGCAGGCGCCCGTCGATCGAGCCGAGCAGGGGGTCGACGGCGTGCTCGGGGTGCGGCATCAGCCCGCAGACGTTGCCCGCGGCGTTGGTGACGCAGGCGACCCGGTCGGTCGCGCCGTTGACGTCCTCGGCGTAGCGCAGCAGGATCTGGCCATTGGCCTCGAGCGCGTCGAGGCCCTCCTCGGGATGGAACCAGGCGCCGTCGCCGTGCTTGATCGGCACCGTGATCGACGCGCCGACGGGCCGGTCGCCGAGCCACGGCGACTCGGCCTGCACGACGAGGTCGACGTCGCGGCAGATGAAGCGGCGGGTGTGGTTCGGGGTCAGGACGCCGGGCAAGAGGCCCGCCTCGCAGAGGATCTGGAAGCCGTTGCAGATGCCGAGCACGGATCCGCCCGCGGCGGCGAACTCGGCGACGGCGCCCATGATCGGCGTGAAGCGCGCGAGCGCCCCACAGCGCAGGTGGTCGCCGTAGGAGAACCCGCCGGGCAGGAGCACGGCGTCGACGCCCTGGAGGTCCGCGGCGCCGTGCCAGAGCGGCACGGCCTCGCCGCCCACCACCTCGACGGCGCGCAGCGCGTCACGGTCGTCGAGCGACCCGAGGAACGTGATCACGCCGACCCTAGCCAACGACGACCTCGAACCCCTCGATCAGCTCGTTGGCGAGGACGCGCCCCGCGGTCTCGCGGCCGACGCGCTCGGCCTCGGCCGGGTCGTCGGTGTCGACCTCGAGGTCGAAGATCCTCCCGGCGCTGACCTCCGAGACGGGGTAGCCGAGCCCGGCGAGCGACCCCCGGATCGCCTCGCCCTGGGGATCGCGGATCCCCGTCTTGGGTCGCACGAGCACGGTGACCCTCACGCCTCCACCTCCATCCTGCGCAGGTAGTCGTCGAACGTCGAATCGGTCAGGGCCTCGTAGGCCTCGATGTAGCGGGCGCGCGTCCCGGCCACCACGTCGGGCGGCAGCTCCGGGCCGGGCGGCGTCTTGTCCCAGTCGAGCGTCTCCAGCCAGTCGCGCACGTACTGCTTGTCGTACGAGGGCGGCGAGATGCCCGTGCGGTACCCGTCCTCGGGCCACCAGCGCGACGAGTCGGGCGTCATGACCTCGTCGCCGAGCACGAGCCGGCCGTCGGGGTCGTACCCGAACTCGAACTTCGTGTCGGCGAGGATGATGCCGCGCTCGCGCGCGTGGGCGGCGGCGTGCCGGTAGAGCGCGATCGAGGCGCGCTCCACCTCGGCGTAGGCCTCCGCGCCGATCAGGTCGCGGGCGGCCTGGACGGTGATGTTCTCGTCGTGGTCGCCGACGTCGGCCTTCGTGGCCGGCGTGAAGATCGGCGCCGGCAGCTCCTGCGCCTCCTCGAGGCCCGACGGCAGGGCGTGGCCGGAGACGCTTCCCGTCGCCCGGTAGTCCTTCCAGCCGGACCCCGCGAGGTAGCCGCGCACGACGCACTCGATCGGCAGCATCTCGAGCCGCTGGCAGAGCATCGCCCGCCCGCGCAGCTCCGGCGCCGAGGCCTCGGGCGGCAGCTCGCCCGGCCAGGCGCCCTTGAGGTGGTTGGGCACGATCCCCCGCGTCGCCTCGAGCCAGAACAGGGTCATCCCCGTCAGCACGCGGCCCTTGTCGGGGATCGGGTTCGGCATCACGACGTC
>CAIQOY010000104.1 GCA_903873565.1 uncultured Actinomycetes bacterium | reverse complement strand
GGACACGGCGTCGCTCGGGGCCCGCCGCTGCCTGAACATGCCGGGCCTGTCGGCGACGATCCAGGACGAGATCGACGCCCTCGAGCGGATCGCCGGCCCCGACTGCGTGGCCCGCATCCACGACGAGCCCGACGAGCTGATCATGGCGATCGTGGCCGGCTGGCCGAGCAACTTCACGGCCGCCCGGGCCCGCGCCATGGGCTTCGAGGCCGAGGCCTCGTTCGACGAGATCATCCGGGTCTTCGTCGAGGACGAGCTGGGCGGCGTCCTGCCGTGAAGGGCGTCGCCGTCGTCACCGGCGCCGGCCGCGGCCTCGGCCGCGTCGTCGCCCTCGCCCTCGCCGCCGACGGCTGGACCACCGTGGTCAGCGGCCGCGACCCGGAGGCGATCGCCGCGGTGGCCGCGGAGGCCGGGGGCGGCGCCATCGCGGTGCCCTGCGACGTGACCGACCCCGACCAGGTGCGCGCGCTCTTCGACCAGGCGGTCAAGCGCTGCGGCCGCGTCGACCTGCTCTTCAACAACGCGGGCGTCGCCGCGCGCGGCGTGCCGATGGACGAGCTCGAGGTCGACGAGTGGCGCCGCGTCGTCGACGTCAACCTGACGGGCGCGTTCCTGTGCGTGCGCGAGGCCTTCCGGGTGATGCGGGCGCAGACGCCGCAGGGCGGCCGCATCATCAACAACGGCAGCATCTCCGCGGCCGTGCCGCGGCCCTGGTCGGCGCCGTACACCGCGACGAAGCACGCGATCACGGGGCTCACCAAGTCGGCCTCGCTCGACGGGCGCGCCTTCGGGATCGCCTGCGGCCAGATCGACATCGGCAACGCCGCCACCGACCTGACCGAGCCGATGCGCTCCGGGGCCGGCGTGCCGCAGGCCGATGGCTCGCGCAAGGTGGAGCCGACGATCGACCCGGCCCACGTGGCCGACGCCGTCCTCTACATGGCGAACCTCCCGCTCGACGCGAACGTGCAGTCCATGACCGTGATGGCCACGACCATGCCGTTCATCGGGCGCGGCTAGGCGGTCGGGTCCGCCACCTCGAGGACGACCTCGCCGAGCGGGTCGTTGGCGACCCGGATCCGCATGCCGGGCTCGACCCAGTGGGTGGCCACGAGGCTGCCGAGCGTGACCACCTCGCCGGCCCGCAGGCACGCCCCGCGCGCGGCGAGCGCGTCGGCGAGCCAGGCCAGCGCGACCAGGGGGTCGCCGAGGATGTCGGCGCCGCGGCCCGAACCGACCTCGACGCCGTCGATCTCCATGCTGGCCGTGGCCCCGGCGAGGGCGCGCGGGTCGAAGCCCGCGTGCTCGGGGCCGAGGACGAGGCCCGCGCCGAAGAAGTCGTCGGCGATCAGGGTCGGCGCGTCGAGCGCCGGGTAGTCGACGTAGCGGTCCTCGACCAGCTCGATCGAGGCCATGCAGGCCCCGACGGCGGCCGCCGCGTCGTCGACCGTGCAGGCGCCGCCGGGCAGGTCGCGGGCGAGCCGCACCGCCACCTCGCACTCGACGCCGAGGCGCGTCGCCCCGCGCGGGGCGACGCGGGCGGGGCTCGGGTGGATCTCGGCGGCCAGCACGCCGCCGGCGCTCGGGTTGCGGATCCCGAGGTAGTCCTGCATGACCTGCGTGGTGCAGCCGATCTTGTGCCCCGCCCACGGGCCCTCGCCGGCGGCCGTCAGGGCGTCGTGCAGCGCGGCCTGCACGGCGTAGGCCTCGGCCTCGTCGGCCGGGTGGAGATCGGGGTCGAAGCCCGGGAAGCGGCCGCGCGCCAGGCGCGCCGTCGCGAGGACGGCGGTCGCGCGCCCGACGCGCTCGCTCACTTCGTGGCCTGGACGAGGGCCATCATCCCGTGGTCCTCGTGGACGAGCACGTGGCAGTGGAACACCCACGTGCCGTCGAAGTCGTCGAAGGGCAGCCGCAGGGTGACGGTGTGGCCCGGGCGGATCGCGATCGAGTCGAACCACTGCGGCTGGCCGCGCACGGGCTCGCCGTTGCGGGCGACGACCTGGAAGTCGTTGACGTGGATGTGGAAGTTGTGCCACTCGGGCGAGGCGTTCTCGAGCGTCCACTCCTCGACCGTGCCCACCTTGACGTCGAACACGGCGCCCATGGCGTGGCCGGCGTGGTCCATGAAGCGCTTGTTGTTGATGAAGAACTTCGGCGGCGCCTGGGTGAAGACGACCTTGCGGGTGCGCACGATCTCGGTCCCGGGCGCCATCAGGTCGCGCTGGGGCGTCTCGCGCAGCACGCGGGGGAAGGGCTGCGGCTCCTGCGCCGCGCCGGCCACGCGGATGGTGGCCACGGTCACGCGCGGCTGCTTGCCGTAGGGCGTGGGGCGCTGGTTGAAGCGCTGCTGCACGAGCGCGAAGGAGCCGGGCTCGGCGCCGGCGCGCACGAGCACCTCGACGCGCTGGCCGGGGCTCAGCCAGATGCGGGTGATGCGCTCGGGCCGGTCGAGGGTGTTGCCGTCGATGGCGAGGCGGCGCAGCTCGACGCCGCCCATCGGCTCGAGGCTGAGGAAGCGCTCCGAGGAGGCGTTGGCGATCCGCCAGCGCTGGGTCTCGCCGGGGCGCAGGTCGATGCGCGGCTGGACCTGGCCGTTGATCGTGATCAGCCGGTGCTCGGGCGTCTGGTACTGCGAGCTGGTCGCCGCGCCGTCCTTGACCTCGATGTTCTGGAAGACGAGGAGGCGCTCGCGCAGGTCGCCGACCCCGGGCACGTCGTCGAGGCCGCCGCGGACGATGATCATCCCGGCCTGGCCCGCGCCGACCTGCTGGTCGGTGTACTCGTGGCGGTGGGGGTGGTACCAGAAGAGCCCCGACGGGTGGTTGGCGGGGATCTCGTAGCGGTAGCGGTAGTCCTCGCCCGGCTTGATGGACAGGAGCACGTTGTCGGACGGCGACTTCGGCGAGACGTGCATCCCGTGCACGTGGAGGTTCGTCAGGTTGCCGAGCGGCTGCGTGAAGCCGGCGTAGGGCTGGCCCGGGAAGATCGGGGCCGGGTCCTCGGACGAGGCGCCGTAGGGCAGGTAGTCCGGGTTGAGGCGGTTGCGCAGGTGGACGCGCATGGTGTCGCCCGGGCTGACCACGAGGGTCGGGCCGGGGAACTGGCCGTTGTAGACCTGGCTCAGCGCCGGACGCCCGCCGATCGTCGTCTCCGTGAGGCGCGACGTGAGGGTCACGGCGAGCTGGCCGCCCATCGACGGGTGCGTCCGCGGCTCGGTCAGCGGCTGGTGGCGGAGGTAGCCCGCGCAGGCCGGGCAGTCGTCGTCGGCCGCGAGGGCCGGGCCGGCGAGGGCGCCCGCGAGGGCGAGGACGGCGGCGAGGGCGAGCAGGCGTGGAATGCGCATGCGCGGAGTCTACGCCGCGGAGCGCGCCGCCGCCCGGGCACGGGTAGACTCGCCGCCATGGACGAGGCGGTGCGGACGCGGGTCGAGGACGGCGTGCTCGAGGTGGTCCTGGACCGCCCGAAGGCGAACGCGATCGACCGGGCGACGAGCCAGGCGATGAACCGGGCGTGGCAGGGGCTGCGCGACGACCCCGGGCTCAAGGTCGGGATCCTGACCGGGGCGGGGGACCGCTTCTTCAGCGCCGGCTGGGACCTCAAGGCCGCGGCGGCCGGGGAGGGCATGGAGGGCGACTGGGGCGAGGGCGGGTTCGGCGGCCTCGAGCACCCCGTCGGCCTGCTCAAGCCCGTGATCGCGGTAGCCAACGGGATGGCCGTCGGCGGCGGCTTCGAGGTCCTGCTCGGCGCCGACCTCGTGGTGGCGGAGGAGCACGCGCGCTTCGCGCTGATGGAGGTCCACCACGGGATCCTCGCGGAGTCGGCCGCGGTGCGGCTGCCGCGCCGCATCCCGCGCGCGATCGCGATGGAGCTGATGCTGACCGGCCGCTGGATGGACGCCGCGGAGGCGGAGCGCTGGGGGCTCGTCAACCGCGTGGTGCCGAGCGGGGAGGGGCTGGCCGCGGCGTGGGAGATCGCGCGCGGCCTCGCCGCCGGCGCGCAGCTGCCCCTGCACGCGATCAAGGAGACCGTGGACGCCACCGGGCACCTGCCGGAGCCCGAGGCGATGCGGGTGCGGGAGCAGCTCGACTCCGTGAGGCGCGTGAAGGCGTCGGAGGATCAGGTCGAGGGCGCGCGGGCCTTCGCCGAGGGGCGCGACCCCGTCTGGCGCGGCCGCTGAACCGACCGGGTCGCGGGTACGATGCCCGGCGATGCCCGAACTCCTCGAGAGCCGCAACCCCGCGCGCCCCGATGAGGTCGTCGGCGTCGCCCCCTCCACGGACGCCGCGGGCCTCGACGCCGAGGTCGCGGCCGCGCGTGACGCGCAGGCCGCCTGGGACGCGCTCGGGATCGTCGAGCGCGGGCGCGTCCTGCGCCGCGCCGCCGGCGAGCTCGAGCGCCGCGCCGAGGACCTCGCCGCGCTCCTGACCGCCGAGCAGGGCAAGACGCTCGACGAGGCGCGGGTCGAGGTCGGCGGGTCGGTCGAGACGCTGCTGTACCACGCGGGCCACGCCCGCGACGCGGATGGCGCGACCTACCCGTCGGGCAACCCGGACGAGCTGATCCGCACGGTGCGGGTGCCCGTGGGGCTCGTGGCCGCGATCACGCCCTGGAACTTCCCGGTCCAGATCCCGATCTGGAAGATGGCGCCCGCGCTCCTGCACGGCAACGCCGTGCTGTGGAAGCCCTCCAGCGAGACGCCGATGGTCTCGCTCGCCGTGGCCGAGGCGCTCGTGGCCGGCGGGCTGCCGGCGGACGTCCTGCGGGTCCTGATCGGCGGCGGCGACGTCGGCCGCGCGCTCGTCGCCCATCCGGCCGTCGGCGCGATCACCTTCACCGGGTCCGTGCCCGTCGGCCGCGGCATCGCGGTGCAGGCGGCCGAGCGCGGCGCCAAGGTGCAGCTCGAGCTCG
This sequence comes from uncultured Actinomycetes bacterium, assembly GCA_903873565.1. GTDB lineage: Bacteria > Actinomycetota > Thermoleophilia > Gaiellales > F1-60-MAGs149 > F1-60-MAGs149. The sequence continues at coordinate 3,555 of CAIQOY010000104.1, read as the reverse complement.
GCGGCCACAGCGCCTGCATCGTCTGCCCCGACGTCGACCCGGCCTGGGCCGCCGGCATCGCCCTGGCCGGGGCGATGGGCGGCACCGGCCAGAAGTGCACGGCGACCCGCCGCATCATCGCCGTCGGCACGGCCCTCGAGCCGCTGCTCGACGAGCTGCGCCGCCAGACGCCGCTGCTCGCCGTCGGCGACGGCGCGAGCGCGGGCGTGCAGATCGGCCCGCTCGTCTCCGAGTCGGCCCGGGACGGGGTCGCCGCGGCGCTCGCCGCGGCGCTCGCGGAGGGCGCCGAGGTCGTGGCGGAGGCCCCGGTCCCCGCGGACGGCGGCTGGTACCTGGCCCCGACCGTCCTGCGCGGCCACCCGGGCCTCGCGATCTGCCGCGAGGAGGTGTTCGGCCCGGTCGCCGTCGTGCTCGGCGTCGACGACCTCGACGCGGCGATCGAGCTGGCGAACGCGACCGACTTCGGGCTCACCGCGACGGTGCTGACCCGCGACGAGCGATCCATCCGCCGCTGCGTGCGCGAATTGGAGGCGGGGATCGTGAAGGCCAACGCACCCAACACCGGCTCGGAGCTGCACGTGCCCTTCGGGGGCCTCAAGGACTCGTCCTTCCCCGCGCCGCGCGAGCAGAACGCCGCCAGTGCGGCCGAGTTCTTCACGTGGAGCAAGAGCGCCTACCTGCGGGTGCCGCCGGAGGCCGCGCCGTGAGCGCCGTCGCGCCCGACCCCGCGGCGCTCGCCGATCTCGTGCCGCGCCTGCGGCCGCCCGCGGTCGTGCTCGACCCCGCGGAGCTCGGGACGATCCGCCGCAACCGCCACGCCTTCTCGCGCTCGCTCCTGCGCACCGCCGCGCGCGAGCGCTGGAGCGTGGAGACGGAGCTCGCCGAGCTGGACGCCGACGGGCGCGGCACGATCATCCACCGGATCGACATGGGCGGGGTCGTCTGCCGGGCGATCGTCTTCTCCGACGTGATCGCGGAGGAGGACCGCGACGACCGGGTGATCGCGACGCGCTGGGACGCGGCGATCGCGCTCGTGGCCGGCCCGATCGACGCCGACCGCCGCGCCGAGCTCGAGGCCAACGTACCCCGGCAGGAGGACGGGCGCGCCCCGGCCGGCACCCTCATCTGGGGCCGTGCCAACCGCAGCGCGCGCTACTTCGACTACGTCGTCGGGCGCCTCGCCGAGGGCCTCCAGCCGGAGCCGGACCGGGTCGGCGACGCCGCCTACCTGATCCGCTCGACGGCCTTCTACGCGAACGGCAAGTGGGGGCTCGCCGACTACGACGGCATCGCCGAGGACCACCCGCTGCGGCTGCCCTACCGGGCGCAGATGCTGTGCGCCTGGCTCCTGCGCGAGACCTCGCTGCAGCTCGTGGAGCACTGCGCGCGGGCGCGCTCCGACCGCGCCGTGCCGCTCGCGGGCGCGTGGCGCCGCCACTTCGGGATCGGCAACGCCACGGGCCTCGGCATGGTGCCGTACGTGATCGTGCACCCGCGCGTGATGCACTCCTGGGTCCTGCGCCGCGAGCTCGCGCTCGCCCACGCGCTCACGCGCGCGCCCGCCGCGGGCGACCTCGAGCGCCTCGTCGGGCTGCTCGAGCGCACCCGCCGCTACCTCGCCGAGCAGACGCAGCTCGAGACGGCGCCCTACCGGACCGGTCCGGAGCTCGCGGCCGGGCTCGAGCCCGTGCTGGAGCGGGCGCGGGCGCTCGCGGCGGAGGCCGCGCCGACGGACCCCTTCCGGGACCTGCACGAGCGGGCCGCCGCGGAGGGGATCGAGGTGCGCCAGGTCGTGGACTCGCTCCTCGTCGAGCTCGACGACAGCCTCGACGACGCCCTCGACGCGCTCCTGCCGGTCGACGAGCGGCTCGAGCTGGACCCCGCGCGGACCTGCGGCGAGCTGCTCGCGCGGATCGAGGCCGACTACGCCTGGATCGACGCCTACGACTTCGCCGACGACGTGGAGACGGACATGTTCTGGTTCTACGCGGAGGACAGCCAGGAGCCGCGTCGCGCCCGCACGGGCGAGCCCGGGGAGGACGTGCAGATGCCGATCGGCATCGCCCGCGCCGTCGCCGAGCTGCGCGCGGACCTGCGCGCCTGCGATCCGGACCTGCCGGTCGGCGACCTGCTCGTCGAGCGGCCGTGGCGGATCGGGACCGTGGAGCGCATCGAGGGGCTCGGCGGCCATGCGTACGCCGAGGCGCGGGTCAACCCCCTCTCGTCGCGCTTCATCCCGCTCGACCTGCAGCGCTTCCAGCTCGCGTGCTACGGCATGGACAACTTCGACCCGCAGTCGACGGACTGGCTGCGCGTCACCCTCTACGGCGGCGCGCCGCGGGCGGAGGACGTCGCGGCCGGCGTCGACGACGACTGGCTGTTCGCGCCGCGGCCGGCGGCCTCCGCGTGACGACCGCCCCCGGGCCGGTCGTCGACGGCCTGCAGATCAACGACTGGTCGCGCGAGATCCTGCTGGAGTGCCGTGCGGGCGGGATCGATGCCGTCAACGCCACCTGCGCCGTCTGGGAGGGCGCCGACGAGACGCGCCGCCAGGTCGCCGCGCTGCGCGACGTCGTGGAGGCCAACGCGGACCTCGCGCTGATCGCCGCCGACACGGCCGACGTCGCGCGGGCCCGGGCCGAGGGGCGCACGGCGATCCTCCCGGGCTTCCAGAACGCGTCGCCGTTCGAGCGCGACGTCGACCTGGTCGACGCCTTCCACGCCGAGGGCGTGCGCATCGCCCAGCTCACCTACAACCGCCGCAACGAGGTCGGGGGCGCCTGCTACGACGCGGTCGACGAGGGGCTGACGTCCTTCGGGGCCGAGGTGATCGCCCGCATGAACGCGGTGGGCATGCTGGTCGACCTCTCGCACGTCGGCGACCGCACCTGCCGCGAGGCCGTCGACGCCTCCGCCCGGCCGGTGGCGATCACGCACGCGAACCCGCGCTCCTTCGTCGACGTCCCGCGCAACAAGCCCGACGACGTGATCCGCGCGGTCGTCGAGCGCGGCGGCGTGATCGGGGTCTGCCTGTACCCGGCCGTGGCCGGCGCGGACCCGACGCCCGGGCGCTTCTGCGCGATGGTCGCGGACCTCGCCGAGCGGGTTGGGGTCGAGCACGTCGCGGTCGGCACGGACTGCACGCGCGGCTGGGGCGACGACTACCTGCTCTACCTGCGCAGCGCCCGCCGCGAGCCCGAGCCCGGGGAGGAGCTGCCGCGCTGGCCCGACTGGCCGGCCTGGTTCCAGGGCCCGGCCGACATGCCCGCCCTGCGGGCCGGCCTCGAGGCGGCCGGGTTCGACGCGGCGTCGGCGGACCGGGTGATGGGCGGCAACTGGCTGCGCCTCCTCGACGAGGTCCTGACCGCGGCATGAGCGCGGGGCGCGAGCGGGTGGCGGTCGGCGAGATCGCCGTCGAGGTGGCGCGCGCGTTCGTCGCCGCCGGCGCCTCGTCCGGCGAGGCGCGGGTCGCGGGGGACGCCGCGGCGCGCGCCGAGGTGCACGTCGGCGGGGGCGTCGCCCTCGCCGCCGACGGGCACCGCGGCGCGCGCCGCG
>CAIQOY010000103.1 GCA_903873565.1 uncultured Actinomycetes bacterium | reverse complement strand
GATCCTGGCCGGGGTGATCGTGATCGCCCTCGCCGGCACCCTCACCCGCCTCGGGGGCGAGGAGCTCCTCTACGTGGGCCAGCTGGTCGGGCTGCTCGTGCTCGGCGGCGGCATGGAGTGGGCGAACCGCACGCTGCCGGCGCGGCCCGAGCCCGTGCCCGCCTAGCGCGGTCCGCGCTGGTCGCGCGGCCAGGAGACGCGCATCGCGAAGGTGCTGCCGCCCTCGATGTGCGGCATGAAGCGCCGCTGGAACTCCGCATCGAGGCCGACCTCCTCGCAGGCGGCGCGCATGTGCGCCGCCCAGGCCGTGCGCTGCGCCTCGGTGATGCGCAGGCCGTGGTGGGCGCCCTTCATGACCGCGAAGCCCCCGCGGGCCTCCGTGTGGGCCTTGGGGCCGCCGAGCAGCTCGGTCAGCCACAGGCTGAGCCGCTCGGCGTGCTCCTCGCCGGGGTCGCGGAACAGCGGCAGCAGCAGGGGGTCGGCGAGGACGCGCTCGTAGAAGCGCACGCACAGCCGCTCGAGGCCCGGCGCGCCGCCGGCCATGTCGTAGAGGCTCCGATCCGCAGAGTCGGGACGGTCAGATTCGAACTGACGACCCCGCGCTCCCAAAGCGCGTGCGCTACCAGGCTGCGCCACGTCCCGATGCGGGTCGGGGGATGCCGTGGCGGCTACGCCCCTGGGACGGCGCGCAGGCCCTGGATCTCCCGGATCGCGGCCAGCTCGCGCAGCGCCTCGACTTCGATCTGGCGGATGCGCTCGCGCGTCAGGCCGAACTCGCGGCCGATCTCGTCGAGCGTGCGCGGGTCGAGGCCGTCGAGGCCGTAGCGCAGCTCGAGGACGCGTCGGTGGCGCTCCGGCAGGGCGTTGAGGCCCTCCTGCAGCGCCTCGTGGCGCAGCTGGTCGGAGACGGCGTCCATCGGGTCGATCGCCTCGGCGTCCGCCAGGAAGTCGGAGAACGAGGACTCGCCCTCGTCGCCCACCGGCTCCTCGAGGGAGATGGGGGAGCGGGCGGCCTTGCGCACGTCGAGCACCTGGTAGAGGGGCAGCTTGGCCTCCTCGGCGATCTCCTCGTTCGAGGGCTCGCGGCCGAGGCGCAGCATCAGGGTGCGCTCCGCGCGGTTGATCTTCTGCAGGCGCTCCACGACGTGGACGGGGAGGCGGATCGTGCGCGACTTGTCGGCGAGGGCGCGGGCCACCGCCTGGCGGATCCACCAGGTCGCGTACGTCGAGAACTTGAGGTCGCGGCGCCAGTCGAACTTCTCGACGGCGCGGATCAGGCCGAGGATGCCCTCCTGGATCAGGTCGAGGAAGCCGAGGCCCTGGCCGCGGTAGTTCTTGGCGATCGAGACGACGAGGCGCAGGTTGGACTCGACCATCTGCTGCTTGGCCGCCATGTCGCCCTTCTCGACGCGCTTGGCGAGGCGGATCTCGTCGGCCTTGGTGAGCAGGGGGTAGCGGCCGACCTCGTGCAGGAACAGCTGCAGCGAGTCGGTCGTGCCCTCGTAGGCGAGGCGCTTCTCGAGCGCGGTCGGCTCGGAGGGGCGGTCGATCTCGTCGACGATCTCGATGCCCTCGGCCTCGAACGCGCGGCGGACCTCGTCCATCTGCTCGGGCTCGAGCTCGTGCTCGGCGAGCCGGTCCACGATCTCGGAGAAGTTGAGGGTGCCGCGGTCGTGCCCCAGCTCCAGCAGCTGCTGGAACTCGGCGAGCTCGTAGATCTCGTTCGGCTGTTCGACGATCATCGCTTCCGCTGCCCCTTCCGATGGTCCGGCGCCGGGCGCCGGTAGACTTCCCACTTCGCGCACTGGCGCTCCATCCCCAACGTACGACGGAGAACACCTATTCCCCTGCAGGCGACTTCGCTGGCGCTCGGCCCCTACGGGACTAACTGCTACATCGTCCACCCGGACGGCGTGGCCGACTGCGTCGTGGTGGACCCCGGCGAGGAGCCGGAGCGGGTGCTGGCCGCGCTCGGGGAGCTGGGCCTGAGCTGCGCCGCCGTCGTGGTGACGCACTCGCACCTGGACCACATCGGCGCGGTCGGCGCGGTCGCCCGGGCGGCGACGTGCCCAGTCTACACCTCGGCGGGAGATGCCGACGTCGTGGCGCACGTCAACGACCACCTCTGGCCGGGCTTCGGGCCCTACGTCGAGCACGCGCCCGAGGGGCGGCTGGTGCCGGGCGAGCGGATCGAGCTGGCGGGGATGGCGATCGACGTGCTCGACACGCCGGGCCACCACCCGCACGCCGTCACCCTGCTGATGACCGGTCCCGACGGCGACCAGCTGCTGGCCGCCGGCGACGTCCTCTTCGCGGGGTCCGTGGGTCGCACCGACCTCGAGGGCGGCGACTGGGACGTCCTCGCCGCCTCGATCGGCCGGCTGGTCGACGCCGTCGACCACGACGTGCCGGTGCTGCCGGGCCACGGGCCCGTCACGACGCTGCGCCGCGAGCTGGCCACCAACCCCTTCCTGACGGGGCTGGCGGGATGAGCGACGCGATCCAGGCCCCGCGCGGCACCCTCGACTGGCTGCCGCCCCGCTCGGGCGCGCGCCGCGCGATGATCGCCGCCTTCGGGGCCCGCGCCGAGCGCGCCGGCTTCCGCGAGGCGCAGACGCCCGTCTTCGAGGAGAAGGGGCTGTTCGCGCGCACGGCCGGCGAGTCGTCGGAGGTGGTCGGCAAGGAGATGTACGTCTTCACCGACCAGGGCGAGCGCGAGCTCGCCCTGCGGCCCGAGTTCACGGCGGGGATCGTGCGCGCCTACCTCGAGCACGGCCTCTCGCGGGAGGCGCAGCCCGTGCGGCTGTGGTCGGCGGGGTCCTGCTACCGCTACGCCGCCGTGCAGCGCGGCCGCTACCGCGAGTTCACGCAGGTCAACGCGGAGGCGATCGGATCGGACGACCCGGCCGTCGACGCCGAGCTGATCGCCCTGCAGGTCGGCTGGTTCCGGGAGCTCGGGCTCGACGGGATCGAGGTGCGCCTGAACACGATCGGGGACCGCGCCGACCGCGAGCCGTACCTCGCGCTCCTGCGCGCGTACCTCGACGAGCACCTCGGGGACGTGGACGGCGACGTGAGTCGCCAGCGCGAGCTCAACCCGCTGCGCGCCTTCGACACCAAGGACCCCGCCTCGCAGGCCGTGATGGCGGGCGCGCCGGTGATCGCCGACCACGTCGGCGAGGCCGCGGCCGCCCACTTCGCCCAGGTGCGCGCGTTCCTCGACGCCCGCGGCATCCCGTACGTCCTCGACCCGACCCTCGTGCGCGGCCTCGACTACTACAGCCGCACCACCTGGGAGGTCTCGTGGCCCGAGCTCGGCGCGCAGTCGGGCATCGGCGGGGGCGGGCGCTACGACGGCCTCGCCGAGCTGATCGGCGGCCCGCCGACCCCGGGCGTCGGCTTCGCCTGCGGCGTCGAGCGCGTCCTGCTCGCGCTCGAGGCGCAGGAGCGCCTGCCCGGCGCCCCGTCCGCCTGCGACGCCTTCTTCATGGTGCTCGCCGCCGAGGCGCGACCCGCGCTCCACGCCCTGATGGAGCAGGCGCGCGAGCGCGGGCTGGCCTGCGAGGCCGACCTCGCCGGGCGCGCCGCCAAGGGCCAGATGAAGCAGGCCGACCGCGTCGGTGCCGCACGCACGGTCGTGTGCGGCGACGATGAGTGGGCGCGCCGGGTCTGCCTGGTGCGCGATATGACGAGCGGCGAGCAGGTCGAGGTGGCCCTCGACGACCTCGTCGGCCATCTCGCGGACGCTGCCGGAGGCGCGCAGGCATGAGCTACAGGACCCATCAGTGCGGGGAGTTCTCCGCGGACGCGATCGGCGCGGAGGTGATCGCCTCGGGCTGGACCGCGCGCAAGCGCGACCACGGCGGCCTCGTCTTCATCGACCTGCGCGACCGCTCCGGGATGGTGCAGCTCGTGATCGACCCGGACGTGGCGCCCGCGGCCCTGGCCGTGGCCCAGTCCGCGCGCGTCGAGTCCGTGCTGCGCGCCGAGGGGACGGTGGTCGCGCGCTCGCCCGAGACCGTCAACCCGAACATGGCCACGGGCGCCGTCGAGATCATGGTCTCCGCGCTCGAGGAGCTCGCGCCGTCCGACCCGCTGCCCTTCCAGCTCGACGACGAGGGCGTCGACGAGTCGCTGCGGATCCGCCACCGCGCCCTCGACCTGCGCCGCGACGAGCTCCAGCGCAACCTGCACGTGCGCTTCCGGGTCACGCAGCTGATCCGCCGCTACCTCGAGGAGCGCGGCTTCTGGGAGCTCGAGACGCCGATCCTGACCAAGTCGACGCCGGAGGGCGCCCGCGACTTCGTCGTGCCGGCCCGCCTCAGCCCGGGCGCGGTCTACGCGCTGCCGCAGTCGCCGCAGCTGTTCAAGCAGCTCTACATGATGGGGGGCTGCGAGCGCTACTACCAGATCGCCCGCTGCTTCCGGGACGAGGCGCAGCGCGCCGACCGCCAGCTCGAGTTCACCCAGCTCGACGTCGAGATGTCCTTCGTGGAGCGCGACGACGTGCTCGATCTGGCCGAGGGCCTCTACTGCCACCTCTGGCGCGAGATCGCCGGCGTCGAGCTGCCGCAGCCCTTCCCGCGGCTCACCCACGCCGAGGCGATGCTCCGCTACGGCTCCGACAAGCCGGACCTGCGCTACGGGCTCGAGATCAGCGACGTCTCGGACGTCGTCCGGGGCTCCGAGTTCGCCGTCTTCAAGGGCGCGCTCGAGGGCGGCGGCTGCGTGCGCGCGCTGGCCTGCCCGGGCGCCGCGTCCCTCAGCCGCAAGGACCTCGACGAGCTCGCCGAGTTCGCGAAGGAGTGGGGCGGCAAGGGCCTCGCCTACCTGCTGCTCGACCTGGGCGGCGAGGTCCGCTCGCCGATCGCGAAGTTCCTGTCGCCCGACGAGATCGCGGCGATCGTGGCCGCCACGGGCGCGGGGGAGGGCGACGCCGTCTTCCTCGCCGCCGACCAGGTCGCGATCGTCCAGCGCGTCCTCGGCGCGCTGCGCCCGCACCTCGCGGAGCGTTTCGAGCTGGCCGACCCCGACGCCTGGTCGTTCCTCTACGTCGTCGACTTCCCGCTGTTCGGCTGGGACGAGGACGAGGGCCGCTGGGTCGCCGAGCACCACATGTTCACGGCGCCGCGCCGGGAGGACGAGGACCGCATCGAGTCCGACCCGGGCTCGGTCCTGTCCGAGGCCTACGACCTGGTCATCAACGGCTCCGAGATCGCCTCGGGCTCGATCAGGATCAACCGCCCCGATCTGCAGGAGCGCGTCTTCCGCACCGTCGGCTTCTCCGCGGAGGAGGCGGAGGAGCGCTTCGGGTTCCTGCTGCGCGCCCTGCGCTACGGGGCGCCCCCGCACGGCGGCATCGCGCCCGGCATCGACCGCACCGTGATGCTGCTCGTGGGCACGGACTCGATCCGCGACGTGATCGCCTTCCCCAAGATCGCCGGCGGCTTCGACCCGCTGACGGACGCCCCGTCGCCCGCCTCCCCCGAGCAGTGGCGCGACCTCGGGCTGCCCGTGCCCCCGACGCCGCCGCCCGCGGAGCGGGCGTGAGCCGCCCCGACGGGCGCCGCCCGGACGAGCTCCGGCCCGTCCGCATCACCCCGGGCTTCTTGGCCTGCGCGCCGTCCGCCCTGATCGAGGTCGGGGCGACGCGCGTCCTCTGCACCGCGATCTGCGAGGAGGGCGTGCCGCCGTGGCTGCGCGGGCAGGGCCGCGGCTGGCTGACCGCGGAGTACGGGATGCTCCCGGCCTCCACGGGCCAGCGCAAGGCCCGCGACGCGACCCGCGGCAAGCTCGACGGCCGGACGGTCGAGATCCAGCGCCTGATCGGCCGCTCGCTGCGCGCGGTGGTCGACCTCGACCGCCTCGGCGAGCGCACGCTGTGGGTCGACTGCGACGTGCTCGAGGCCGACGGCGGCACGCGCTGCGCCTCGATCACGGGCGCGTGGGTGGCCCTGCGGATCGCCCTCGACCGGATCGGCATGGCGCACGCCCTGCGGGACTCGATCGCCGCCGTCAGCGTCGGGATCGTCGACGGCCACTCCGTGCTCGACCTGCCGTACGTCGAGGACTCGACGGCCGACGTCGACATGAACGTCGTGATGACCGGCACGGGCGGGCTCGTCGAGGTGCAGGGCACGGCGGAGGGCACGCCCTTCCCGCGCGCCGACCTCAACGGCCTGCTCGACCTGGCGGCCACCGGCATCGAGGGCCTCAAGGCCGCGCAGGAGGCGGCCGTGCGGGCGGCGTGAGCGGGCCGATCCGCCTGGCGACCGGCAACCCCGGCAAGGCGGCGGAGCTCGCGCGGCTCCTGGGCGCCCCCGTCGAGCCGATCGCCGGCTGGGACCCGCCCGTCGAGGACGGGGCCACGTTCCTCGACAACGCGCGCATCAAGGCCCGCGCCGGCGCGCGCCAGTGCCCCGGCGCCTGGGTCGTCGCCGACGACTCCGGCATCGCCGTCGACGCGCTCGACGGCGCGCCCGGCGTGCACAGCGCCCGCTTCGGCGGCGACGGCCTCGACGACCCCGGCCGCGTGCAGGCGCTCCTGGGCGCCGTCGCCGGCGCCGCCGACCGCTCGGCGCGCTTCGTCTGCGTGCTGGTGGCGATCGGCCCCGACGGCGCGGAGGTCGTCGCGGAGGGCACGCTCGAGGGCCGCCTGGCCGAGGCCCCGCGCGGGAGGAACGGCTTCGGCTACGACCCGATCCTGATCCCCGCCGGCGAGACGCGCACCTGCGGCGAGCTCGCCCCGCACGAGAAGGACGCCATCTCCCATCGCGGCGCGGCGGCCCGCCGGCTGCGCGAGGCCCTCGGGCTGTGAGGCGCCGCGCGGGCGGCGCGCTGGCCGCGGCCTTCG
>CAIQOY010000102.1 GCA_903873565.1 uncultured Actinomycetes bacterium | reverse complement strand
TGGGGGATGTGGACGCCCGCGTTGCCGAAGCCGACGCCGGCGGCGGTCGCGGCGAGCATCATGCCCTCGCGCGCCTCGAGGTCGGAGCCGTCGGTGACGGCGCGACGCAGGTGCCGGCCCACCAGCTCGATCGCGTGGGCCACCCAGAGGTCGGCCATCGGCGTCGCGCCCTGGTAGTTGGGGCGGGCGCCGGCGTGCTCGGGCGCGGCGCGCTCGGTGTACGGGATCGCGGTGTAGGCCTCGGCGGCGTGGAGCAGCGCGTCGATGCCCGACGCGGCGGTGATCTCCGGCGGCAGGCCGAGCGTCAGCTCGGGGTCGCAGAGGGCGATCCGGGGCCGCAGGAACGGGTGGGCGATGCCGGTCTTGACCTTCTCGGCGCGCAGGTCGAGGACGGCCACCGCCGTCACCTCGGAGCCCGTGCCCGACGTGGTGGGCACGGCCACCACGGGCATGATCGGCCCGGGCGGCGTGCGCGCGCCGCCGAGCGGCGCGTTGATCCAGTCGCGCAGGGGCCCGCCGTGGGTGGCGATCAGCGCGGCGACCTTGGCGGTGTCGAGGGCGGAGCCGCCGCCGACGCCGAGGACGCCGTCGGCGCCCGCGGCCACGCAGGCGTCGGCCGCCTCCTGCATCGTCTCCTCGGTCGGCTCGCCGGTCGGCACGGCGTGCACGACGGGCTCGACGCCCGCGGCGCGGACGGCCTCCACGACCGGGTCGATCAGGCCGGAGTCCGCGAGGAAGCGGTCCGTGACCACGAAGGCGCGGCTGACGCCGAGCGCCTTCAGGTGGTGGCCGGCCTCGCGCGCGGCCCCGGGGCCGAGCGCGATCGACGGCATGTGCAGGACCCCGATCCGCTCCGTGCTGCTCACGCGTCCACTCCCCTCAGTCGGTCCTCGACGGAATCCCACTCGTCCTTGCCCAGGATGCCGTTGATCTCGTCGAACGGCATCATGCGGGGCACGACGCTCTGGGTCGAGCCCTCCGCCATCAGCGCGGCGGCGAGGTCCTTCGTGGACTGCGCCGCCGCGAACAGGGTCGACGACGGGTAGATGACGAGCCCGAATCCGAGCTCCTGGAAGCGCTGCGCGCCGAGGTCCGGCGTCTTGCCGTGCTCGGACACGTTGACCATCAGGACCGCGTCGATCCCGCCCGCGGCGATCGCCGCGAGGTCCGCCTCGGAGGTCGGGGCGTCGATGAAGATCACGTCGGCGCCCGCCTCGGCGTAGAGGCGCGAGCGGCGGATCGCGTCGTCGAGCCCCGTCACCGCGGTGGCGTCGGAGCGGGCGATGATCACCGTCTCGGGGTCGCGGCGCGCGTCGAGGGCGGCGCGCAGCTTGACCACCATCTCCTCGGCCGGGATCACCTTCTTGCCCTCCATGTGCCCGCAGCGCTTCGGGAACACCTGGTCCTCGAACTGGATCGCGGCGGCGCCGGCCGCCTCGAGCTCGCGCACCGTGTGGATCACCTGCGGCACCTCGCCGTAGCCCGTGTCGGCGTCGGCGATCACCGGCACCGAGACGGCGCCGGTCATGCGCCGCAGGTGGTCGACCATGTCGGTCAGGGTGGTGATGCCGAGGTCGGGCAGGGCGAAGGCGGCCGCCGAGGCGGCGTAGCCGCCGCGGTAGACCGCCTCGAAGCCCGCCTGTTCGAGCAGGCGGGCCGTGAGGGCGTCGTAGGCGCCGGGGGCGACGAGGATGTCCCCCCGGGTGAGGCGCGCGCGCAGGGACACCGCGTCAGTCCCTCAGCGGCGAGACGCCGTCGATCCAGACGATCACGCGGGTGAACAGCCCGTCGTCGTTCAGCGTGAAGAAGTTGCAGGTGATCACGTGGTCGAGCGAGCCGTCGTTCTTGACGTGCGGGCACGACTGCTCCGTCGACACCTTCCCCGCCGCCTCGTCGACGACGATGTTGGTGATGTTGTGCTCGATGTGGGAGTAGTCGCCGAAGAAGTTCTCGAACAGCTGGCGCAGCCCGTCGTGGCCCTCGAACGTGAGGTGGGCCGACTGGATCGTGAAGGTCGCGTCCGGCGCGAAGAACGCCAGCGTGCCCTCCATGTCCCTGCGGTCGACGGCGTCGAAGTAGGCGCCGGGCGCCGTCGACAGGTGCTGGCGGTCGTGGCCCATGCCCATCAGACCTTCCACTCCGCGTCCGTGACGGGGAAGACGTCGGGCGACTTCGAGCCCTCGCGGCGGTAGACCATCATCTTGCGCCGGAACTCGCAGATGACCTCCTTGCGCTGGTTGATGCCGCGCGTGCGGATGCCGACGATGCCCACGTAGGGGCGGCTCTCCGACTCGCGCTTCTCCAGCACCTCGGACTCGCACCAGATGGTGTCGCCGACGAAGACGGGGTTCGGGAGGCGGATGTCGTCCCAGGCCAGGTTCGCCATCGCGTTCTCGGAGACGTCCGTCACCGACAGGCCCGTGACCAGGGCCACGGTGAAGGCGGAGTTGACCAGCACCTTCCCGAACGGCGAGGCCTCGCCGAAGGGGTTGTTGAAGTGGACCTGGTTCGTGTTCAGGGTCAGGTTCGTGAACCAGATGTTGTCGGTCTCGGTGACCGTGCGGCCGAGCCGGCTGCGGTACACGTCACCGATCTCGAAGTCCTCGTAGAAGCGGCCTTCCCAGCCCTTGACGACGCCCATGTTGGTGTGACCTCCTGGTCTCTCGTGCTCGTGTGTGTATCGCGGCTAGCCGCGCTGCGGTCGGATCTCGGTGAAGACGTCGAGCGGGCACAGGGCCGACACGACGGGGTGGGGGATGTCGACGACCTCCGAGATCCTGAGGTCGACGGCGACCGAGCAGAGCACGTACGCCTGCTCGGGGCTGAGCCCGGCCTCGTCGCCGAGCCAGCGGATCATCTGCGCGATCGCGTTGCGCGCGCAGAGGGTCAGGTCCATCGGGTGCACGACGCCCTCGCCGTCGATCGGCAGGCCCGTCGTGGTGACGTGGCGGCGGGCCCGGAACGCGGGCTCCGTCGACTCGACCAGCGGCGTGGTCGGCCGGTGGCGCACCTCGCGCAGCGGGGTCACGCGGATGCGGGCCTGGCCGTGGCACTCGATCGCGGTGCCGCAGACCTCGCCGTCGCCCTGGCTGAAGTGGATGTCGCCGAGGGACAGGAGCGCGCCCGGCACGTCGACCGGGAAGAAGACGCTCGCGCCCGTGCGCACCTGCATCACGTCGAGGTTGCCGCCGAGCTCGCGCGGCGGGATCGTGCGCGCGCCCGTCGAGGCGTAGGGCTCGTGGAGCGGCGCGGCGCCGTCGGCCGACGGCGGCAGCGCGGCCTCGCCGACGGCGGCCTCGCGCGCGGTCCAGGCGGCGAGCCGCTCGGCCGACGGGGCGACGCCGATCACGCCGACGAAGGCGTCCTCGGGGACCGCCACGCCGGGCATGCGGCCGCTCGTGGCGAGGCCGTCGTGCAGGCCCCAGGTGACGAGGAAGGGATCGGGGAAGCGGTCGGCGAGCAGCCCGAAGCCGGGGATCACCGGCGTCGAGCCGAACGTGTCGGTGCGCACCTCGAGGATGTCGACCTGCAGGACGTCGCCGGGCTCGGCGCCCTCCACGAAGATCGGGCCGGTCATCGGGTGGTTGCGCCCGAAGTCCATCAGCGGCAGGTCCTGGTCGACCGTGGTGGGCACGACCTGCCCGTCGAGGCCGTCGCGGCAGTCGACGACGATCTCGTCGCCCGGCTGCACGACGAGCGCGGGCTCGAGGTCGGGGTGCCAGCGGTTGTGGCCCGTGTCGGGCAGCTCGGCGAGGGGCCGGCGCACCGGCGGGTCGAGGCGGTGCTCGGCCATCAGGACGTCTCGAGCTGCCAGATCCGGTCGGCCGCGTGGCGGCACCAGCGCCGCTCGATGTCGGACCAGGTGCGGGGCGCGACCAGGTCGTGGACGGACAGGAGCAGGACGATCTCGCCCGAGCGGTCGCGGACGGCGGTCACGATCTGCGCCCGCATGCCGCCGAACAGCCGCAGCATCTCCTGGAAGCCCGGGTCGTCGGTGGCGCTCGCGCAGTCGTCCTGGGCGACCTGCTCGGCGCCCGCCTGCATCGCCAGCACGACGGGCTGCGCGGCCATGTCGACCTGCGGCGTCGCGCGGATCGAGGCCGCGCCCGCGCCGAGCCACTCGTAGGCGATCGGGAAGACCGCGTCCTCGGCCCGCAGGCGCACGGTCACGCGCTGCACCTCGAGGTCCTCGCCGAGCTCCTCGAGGATCTCCGCGATCAGGTCGGCGGCGTCGGGATCGCTCACTGGCGCCACTCCAGCGTGTCGTCGCGGGTCGCCTCGTCGAGCGCCGCGAGGAGGTCGTCGGGCAGGGGCTCGTCGAAGGCCGGCAGGACGTCGTCGAGCTGGTCGGCCCGCGACGCGCCGAGGATCGGCGCCGTCACCGCGGGCTGGGCCAGCACCCAGCCGACGGCGACCCGGGCGGGGGCGAGGCCGGCCGCGTCGCAGAGCGCGAAGATCCGCTCCGCCTTCGCGAACATGGCGTCGTTCCAGTAGCGCGTGCGGTAGGTGGTGCCGCTCATGCCGGGCAGGGAGAAGCGGCCCGCGGGCGGCTCCTCCTCGGGCCGGCGGCCGCGGTGCTTGGCGGTCAGAAAGCCGCCGGCCAGCGGGTTGTACGGGATCACCCCGAGGCCCTCGGCCTCCGCGATCGGGAAGGTCGCGTGCTCGCAGTGGCGGTGCAGCAGGTTGTAGCGGGGCTGCAGGCAGGCGAAGCCCTCGACGCCGAGGCGGGCGGCGGCGATCTGCGCCTCGGCGGTCGCCACGGGCGAGAAGTTGCAGGAGCCCCCGTAGAGGATCTTGCCCTCGCGGCGCAGGTCCTCGAGCACGTCGAGGGTCTCCTCGACCGGCGTGTGGGGGTCCATCTGGTGGACCTGGAAGAGGTCGATCCGGTCGGTCCGCAGCCGCCGGAGGCTGGCCTCCACGGAGCGGCGGACGTGCAGCCGCCCGTTGCCGCGCTGGTGCGGCGCCGGCCCCATCGGGAAGTGGCACTTCGTGGCCAGCACCACGTGGTCGCGGCGCCCCTCGAGGATGCGGCCGAGGATCTCCTCGGTCTGGCCGTTGGTCTCCGGGTCCGGGGGGATCGGGTAGGCGTCCGCCGTGTCGATGAACGTGACCCCGGCGGCCAGCGCCCGCTCGACGATGCGGGTCGCCTCCGCCTCGTCGGCCTGGCGGCCGAAGGTCATCGTGCCGAGGCAGGCGCGCGAGACGCGCAGGCCCGTGCGGCCGAGGTTGACGACGTCCATGGGGGCGGGGCCGGTCCGGGCGCCTAGGCGTTGTGGACGCGCTCGCCCTGGAGGAACCGGATCACGATGTCCGCGGAGAGCTCGGGCTCCTCCATCAGGTTCGTGTGGCCGGAGCCCTCCACGATGTACATCTCCGAGTCCTTGATGTGCTCGTGGATCCAGCGCGCGCCGGCGCCGTCGGGGCCCGCGTCGATCGGGGTCAGGCAGTCCTCCGAGCCGACCATCACGAGCGTGGGCGCCGTCACCTCGGCGGCGTACGGGCGCAGGTCCATGTCGCGCATCGCGGCGCAGGCGCCGGTGAAGACGGGCACCGAGCAGTTGCGGTCGAGGACCTGCTGGATCACGCCGACCGTCTCCTCGCCCGCGGGGGTGTCGAGGAACGTCCGGCTCAGGCACTTCGTGGCGATCTCCTGCGCGAGGCCGCGGCCGCCCATGCCCTGGGCCTCGGCGAGCGCCGCCCAGACGTCCCAGTGGGCGCGGGCCATGTAGTCCGACTTCGCCATCGGGCAGTCGAGGATCAGGCGGTCGATGTACTGCGGGTGGCGGCCGGCGAAGGCCAGCGCGACCATGCCGCCCATCGAGGTGCCGTGCACGTGGGTCTTCGCGATGCCGGCGTCGTCGAGGACGGCCTTGAGGTCGTCGGCCCAGAGGTCCATGTCGTAGTGCTGCTCGGGGCGGTCCGACAGGCCGTAGCCGCGCAGGTCCATCTCGATGACCTTGAAGTGCGGCGTCATCAGGTGCGTGACGAAGCCGAAGTTCTCGTGGGCGAAGCCCGCGCCGCCGATCTGCAGCAGGTGCTGCTCGCCGTCGCCGTGGACGTCGTACCAGATCTTGACGCCGTCGATCTCCACGTGGGACATGGGTCCTCTCCTCCGTCCGGGGGTCCGCCGCGAGCCTAGTACGAGCGCGGCATCTTCAGCACGTGCTGGCCCAGGAAGGCCAGCACCAGGTTGTTGTTGATCGGCGCCGTCATGTACAGGCGCGTCTCGCGGAACTTGCGCTCCACGTCGTACTCCTCGGCGAAGCCGAAGCCGCCGTGCGCGTCGAGGCAGGCGTTGGCGGCCTGCCAGGAGGCCTCCGAGGCGAGCAGCTTGGCCATGTTGCCCTCGGCGCCGCAGGGCTCGCCGGCCTCGAACAGCTCGGAGGCGCGGCGGCGCATCAGGTCGGCCGCCTCGACGGCGGCGTAGGCGCGCGCGATCGGGAACTGGACGCCCTGGTTGGCGCCGATCGGCCGGCCGAAGACCTCGCGCTCGGTGGCGTAGGCGGCGGCCTTCTCGATGAACCAGCGGCCGTCGCCGATGCACTCGGCGGCGATCAGGATGCGCTCGGCGTTCATGCCGTCGAGGATGTACTTGAAGCCCATGCCCTCCTCGCCGACGAGCGCGTCGGCGGGCAGCCTGAGGCCCTTGATGAAGACCTCGGTCGTGGCGTGGTTCATCATCGTGCGGATCGGGCGCGCGTCGATCGCGTCGCCCGCCTCGCGCAGGTCGACCAGGAAGGTCGACAGGCCCCACCACTTGGGCTTGTCCTCGGTCGGCTCGGAGGTGCGCGCGAGCAGCAGCATCATGTCCGAGTGGAAGAAGCGGCTGGTCCAGATCTTCTGGCCGTCGACGACCCACGAGCCGTCGTCCTGGCGGACCGCGCGGGTGCGGATCGCCAGCGAGTTCGAGCCCGCATCGGGCTCCGTCACGCCGAAGGCCTGCAGGCGGATCTCGCCGGAGGCGATCCCGGGCAGGTAGGCCTGCTTCTGCTCGTCCGAGCCGTGGCGCAGGACGGTGCCCATGATGTACATCTGGGCGTGGCAGGCGCCGGCGTTGCAGCCCGAGTGGTTGATCTCCTCGAGGATGATCGCCGCGTCCGACTCCGAGAGGCCGCCGCCGCCGTACTCCTCCGGGATCAGGGCCCCGAGCCAGCCGTCGTCGGACAGCCGCTTCACGAACGCGGTCGGGTACGCCTGCTCGCGGTCCAGCTCGCGCCAGTACTCGCCGGGGAACTCGCTGCAGAGGGCGGCCACGCCCTCCCGGATCATCGCTTCGCGCTCCTGCGCCTCGGTCATCGCCATGGGTCGGGATCCTATTCGGAGAAACCTACGGGGGGCAAATGTTCAACCGGCGTATCGCGGGGGGCGCGGCGCCGGTTGAGGCGCGGCTAGGCTGGCGCCGTCCGCACGCGAAGGAGCGACCCCATGAGCGACGAGCTGTTCGAGACCGGCCTGAGGATCCGCAAGGAGGTCCTCGGCGAGGCGTACGTGGAGCGCTCGCTCGCGAACGCCGACGAGTTCTCGCAGGACTTCCAGCGGCTCGTGACCGAGTACTGCTGGGGCGCCGGCTGGGGCCGCTCCGCGCTCTCGAAGCGCGACCGCTCGCTGATGAACCTCGTGATGATCGGCTCG
>CAIQOY010000101.1 GCA_903873565.1 uncultured Actinomycetes bacterium | reverse complement strand
GCCGCGCGGGGCGCGGCGCGACCGCGCGCGCCGGCGCGGGAGGGGCTCGGGCGCCGGAGCCGCGGGCTCCGGCAGGAGCGCGGCCAGCCGCTCCCCCGCCGACCAGGGCGGGAGATCGCCCCCGAGCCACGCCACGCCGTCGATCACCAGCGCCCCGTCGGGCCCGACCTCGAGCATCGAGGCGGTGACGTCGCCGGCGTCGAGCCCGGCCCGGGCCAGCGCGATCCCCATCGCCCGCGCCTGGGCGCGGGCCTCGTCGGGCAGCGCCAGGCCGGGGACGCCGCGGGGCGGATCCAGGACCGCCCAGGCGTCGCCCTCGTCGTCGCGGACGAGGGCGCGGAGGGACGGGAGCCGGGCGGCGACCTCCGCATCGACCCACGCGCGCTGCCACGCGTCGACGGTCTGCGGGTCGCCCGGCACGCCGATCAGCCGGCACGCGGCGCGCTGCGGCGGAGCCTCCAGGTCCGTTGCCTCGATCATCCCGCGGCGGCGCAGCTCGCCGGACGCGCGATAGCGCCCGGCGATGACGGTCCCGCGTGCACCCGGCTCCCAGTCCATGCGCCGAGTCTCCCGCGGCCGCGCCCGCGGCGGGCGCACGGGTCCGAGGCGGACGCGCGCGGGGTCCACGCGGGGCCGCACGGGGGCCGCGCCGGATCGCGCCGGGGTCAGGCCGCGGTGTACGGGACCGGCGCGAGGCCGGCGACCAGCTCGTCCTGGCGGGCGAGCATCTCGCCCCGGTCGGTCTCATGGTCGTGCCCGAGCAGGTGCAGGACGCCGTGCACGAGCAGGTCCGTCAGCTCCGCCCCGACCGGCACCCCGGCCTCGGCGGCCTGCGCCTCGAGCACCTCGCGGCAGATCACGACGTCGCCGAGGAGGCGCGGCACGCCCGGCAGGTCCTCGGGCTCCTCGTCGATCGGGAAGGCGAGCACGTCGGTCGGCTCGTCCTTGCCGCGGTGCTCGGCGTTGAAGGCCCGCATCGTCGCCGCGTCGACGATCACGACGCCGACCTCCGCGTCGCCGGCGCCCTCCGCCGCGAGGACCGCCTCCACGACGTCGGCGATGGCCAGCGGGTCGGCGCCGGAGCGCGTGCGGTCGTCGACGTCGACCACGGCTAGGCCCCGGCGTCGTCGGAGGCGCGGTAGGCCTCGACGATGCGCTGCACGAGCTTGTGGCGCACGACGTCGTCGCGGTCGAAGTCGATGACCTCGATGCCCTCGACGCCGCGCAGCACGTCGCGGGCCTCGATCAGGCCGGAGGCCGAGTCGCGCGGCAGGTCGATCTGCGTCGGATCGCCCGTCACCACCACCTTCGAGCCCATCCCGAGCCGGGTCAGGAACATCCGCATCTGCTCGCGGGTCGTGTTCTGCGCCTCGTCGAGGATGATGAAGGCGTCGTTGAGCGTGCGCCCGCGCATGAAGGCGAGCGGCGCCACCTCCACCACGCCGCGTTCGAGGAGCGCCGTCACGCGCTCGCCGTCCATCATGTCGTAGAGGGCGTCGAAGAGCGGGCGCAGGTACGGATCGACCTTCGCCATCAGGTCGCCCGGCAGGAAGCCGAGCCGCTCCCCCGCCTCGACGGCGGGGCGCGTGAGGATGATCCGCGACACCTGGCGCTGGTCGAGCGCGGCGACCGCGAGCGCCATCGCCAGGTAGGTCTTGCCGGTGCCGGCCGGCCCGCAGCCGAACGTCATCGTCGAGGAGCGGATCGCGTCGACGTAGCGCTTCTGGTTCAGCGTGCGCGGGCGGATCGTGGTCGTGCGGTGGCGCCAGACCACGTCCCCGAGCACGTCGTCGGCCCGGCCCTCGGCCGAGAGCACGCCGGTCACCGCCTCGACGGTCTGGGTCTCGAGCGGCATCCCGCGCTCGACGAGGGCGCCGAGCTCGGCGAGCACCGACTGGGCCCGCCCGACCTGCCCGTCGTCGCCGTCGAGCACGACCTCGTCGCCGCGCAGGTAGACCTTGCAGGTCGCCGCCTGCGCCACCGCCCGCAGCACCTCGTCCTCGCGCGAGGCCAGCTCGCGCGCGAAGGCGTCGGAGACGGTGAACGCGGTCCGCGTCACCCGCCGAGCGCCTCGCGGACGGCCGTCGAGACCGCCTTGCCGTCGGCGCGGCCCTGGGTGCGCGGCGTCAGCACCTTCATCACGGCGCCCAGGTCCTTGGCCTCGGTCGCCCCCGTCTCCGCGATCGCCTGCGCGATCAGCTCCTGCAGCTCCTCGGGGCTCAGCGCGGCGGGCAGGTAGCCGTCGATCAGGGCCGCCTCCGCCTCCTCCTTGGCCGCATCCGCCTCGCGGCCCCCCTCTCGGAAGCTCTCCGCCGCCTCGACGCGGCGCTTGCGCTCCCGCGTCAGCACCTGGATCGCCCCGGACTCGTCGAGCGAGCCCTGCGCCTTCTCGGCGTCCTTGAGCGCGGCGAGCAGCATCGAGAGCGCGCCGACGCGCTCCGTGTCGCGCTCGAGTCGCGCCGCCTTCAGATCCGCCTCGACCTGCTCGATCATGCCGTCACCTCGCCGGAGATCCTGCCGTCCCCGAGGATAGCCGTCCCGCGGGCCGGCACCACCCGGCCGAGCAGCTCCCCCGCCCCCGCGACGCGCCACGGCGTGCCGTCCCGGCCCTGGCCGAGCCCGGCGCCGTCCGCGTCCGCCTGCTCCACCAGCACCCGGTCGACGGCGCCCACGAGACGGGCGCGGTGCGCGCGCATGAGGCGGTCCGACAGCGCCCGCAGCTCGGCGGCGCGGCGGCGCTTGACGGCCGGATCCGTGTCGTCGCCGGCGGTCGGGGTGCCCGGCCGCGGCGAGTACGGGAACACGTGCAGGCGCGCCAGGCCGAGCTCCGCGACGAGGGCGAGCGTCGCCCGGTGGTCGTCCTCGGTCTCGCCGGGCAGGCCCGCGATCAGGTCGGCCGTGACCGCCACCTGCGGCATGCGGGCGCGGGCGGCCCGGATGCGGGCCGCGTAGTCGGCGGCCGCGTAGCGCCGGCGCATGCCGCGCAGGAGCCGGTCGGACCCGGTCTGCAGGGGCACGTGCAGGTGCGGGAGATACGGCGCCCGGGCGAGCACGTCGAGCAGGTCGTCCGTCAGGTGGTTGGGCTCGATCGACGACAGGCGCACGCGCTCGAGGCCCTCCACCCCGGCCAGCCGCGCGAGCAGGCCCGTCAGGTCGAGGCCCGCGGAGCGGTCGCGGTAGAGGCCCACGTTGACGCCGGTCACGACGACCTCGAGGTGCCCCTGGCGCACCCGCCGCTCCGCCTCGGCCAGCACCTCGCCCACGGGGCGCGAGCGCGTCGGCCCGCGCACCTCGGGGATCACGCAGTAGGCGCACGGGAACGAGCAGCCGTCCTGCACCTTCAGGAACATCCGGCGGCGCAGCGGCGCGATCCCGGCGCGCTCGCCGCCCGCGCAGCCGAGGCCCGCGAGCGTCCCCAGCACGGCGGCGGGCGTCGCCTCGGAGGCCTCCCGCACCACGTGCACGCGCGGGTCGATCCCGTCCAGGCCCGCCGCGTCGAGCCGGGCCGCGCAGCCCGTGACCAGCACGTGGTCGGCGTCGGCGAGGGCGCGGCGGACCGACTGGCGCGTCTTGGCCACCGCCTCGGCCGTCACGCAGCAGCCGTTGACCACGTGCACCTGCCCCGTGCCGTTCGCGGCCTCCGCGTAGCCGGCGTCGGCGAGGCGCTCACGCAGGCCGACGAGGTCCGTGTGGGACACCTTGCAGCCGAGGAACTCCGCCGAGAAGGTCGTGGGCACGCGCGCAGGGTAGCCGCGTCAGCCGTGCGCGAGGTGCGCGCGGGCGAGCGTCGCCGCGACGATCGCCGCGGTCTCCGTGCGCAGCACCGTCGGCCCCAGCGACACGATCGGCGCCCCGGCCGCCCGGGCCGCCGCGAGCTCGTCCGCGGAGAAGCCCGCCTCGGGTCCGACGAGGAGCGTGAGCGGGCGCCCCGCGGCCGCGAAGGCGGCGTGCAGCTCGCCGTCCGCCCCCTCGTGCGAGCAGACCACGGCCCCCTCGATCAGCGCGTCGACGTAGGCCACCGGCGGCAGGATCGCCGGGACGCGGGCGAGCTTCGCCTGCGCCGCCGCGCCGCGGGCCACGCGCTCCCAGCGGTCGAGGCGGG
>CAIQOY010000100.1 GCA_903873565.1 uncultured Actinomycetes bacterium | reverse complement strand
TATCCCATATCCGGCTACGAGCGGCAAGCCCGCGCCCAGATCGCGGAACGCATGGGGGCATGAAAAAGGGGCGGCGGGACGAAGCCCGCCGCCCCCGGTCGCGCGTTCCCTCGTCGGGGCTAGACCTGGCTGGCCGCCTCGAGGAAGGTGAAGCCCATGGCCGTGTTCGCCACGCCCTGGTACTTGTTCGAGTAGCAGGCCAGGGCGTTGATCGTGTAGCCGATCCCGACGGGAACCTCGTCGTTCAGGATCGTCTCGATCTTGCCCGCCGCGGCCGTCTGGCCCTCGACGTCGGCCGCGGCCTGGAACTCGCCGTAGGCCGCCATGTACCCGTCGCTCGCGTACTGCGAGGAGTTCCACACGCCGCCCGTGGAGAGCGCCGCGTTGAGGTAGACGTTCGGGGTGCCGCGGTGGCCGTAGTCGACGATGCCGAACTCCGACGCGCCCGAGCACGGCGGATCGGCCGGCTCGGCCGGGCACCAGTACTTGCCGTAGAAGGTGCCGTAGTCGGCGCCGACCAGCTTGATGTCCATGCCGGCCTCGGCGCAGCCCTCCTGGACCAGCTGGGCGAGGCCCGGCATCTCCTGGCCCTTGATGAAGTTCAGCTCGGCCTTCAGGCCCTCGGCGCCGGCCTCGGCGAGGAGCGCCTTGGCGGCCTCGATGTCCTTCGTGCGCTGCGGCGTGGCCGCGGCGTAGTACGGGTAGAGGTCGAAGATCACCGAGTCGTTCGCGACCGTGCCGCGACCGCCCAGGAGCTTCTCGACCATCTTCTCGCGGTCGAACGTCAGCGCGACCGCCTGGCGGATGCGCTTGTCCGCGAACTGGCCCTGATCGCAGCGGAACCAGACCTCGCGGTGCGTGGCCGACTTGAGCTCGACGATGTTGACGTTCGAGTCGTTGAACAGCACCTCGCCGATGTCGTACGGGAACTGCGGGATGCCGTCGATCTCGCCCGCCGCCATCGCCGCGATCTGCGCCTGCGGATCCTCGATGAAGGTGAACTCGATCGTGTCGAGCGGGGTCATGCCGCCCCACCACGTCTCGTTGCGCTTGTAGGTCGCGTTCTTCTTGACGTCGAGCGTCTCGAGGACCCACGGGCCCGTGCCGACGACGCCCGGCTCGAGGTTGCTCTCGACCGTCCAGCCGTCGGGGGTGATCAGGGACTGGGTGTTGTCCGAGGACACCAGGTACGGGAACAGGCCGTTCGGGCCGGCCAGCGTGAAGACGACGGTCGCGTCGTCCGCCGCCGCGGCGCCGCCCTTCTCGAGCACGCCCTGCAGGGCCGAGTTGCCGGCCTCGACGAGGTTCTCCATCGTGGCGACGACGTGCGCCGAGGTGAACGGCGTGCCGTCGGAGAACGTGACGCCCTCGCGCAGCTTGAAGGTCCACTCGGAGGCGTCCGCGTTGGCCGACCACTCGGTCGCCAGCATCGGCTGCAGCGAGAGGTCCGCCGCGGAGCGCACGAGGTACTCGAAGACCTGCGCGCAGACGTTGTAGGTGACCAGGTCGATCATGGTGATCGGGTTCACGCCCTCGGAGCCCGGGATCGCCATGCCCCAGTTCATCGAGCCGCCGGTCGCGGCCGCGGCCGTCGTCTCCTCGGAGATCGCGCCCTCGGCGGTCTGCACCTCGGCGCCGCCGCCGCCGTCACCGCCGCTCGAGTCCGAGCCGCCGCCGCACGCGGCGACGATCGCGGAGATCGAGGCCAGCGACAGGCCCAGCACGGTGCCGCGCTGGATGAAGTGGCGCCGCGAGATCTTGCCCTTGGCGAACGACTCCACCAGGTCGAGCTGCAGCGGGTCCGCCTTGCGGCGGAACGGGTCCAGCTGGTTGAAATCGGTCATGCGAGGTTCCCTCCTCGTGGTCTCAACTGCGTGCCCGCAGTCGCGGGGACATGCAGTTCTCTCACAGACAGTATGCCGGAGTCAATACCCGTACGGCGCCGCATACCACGATATGGGCGGTTTCCGGGGCGCTCAGGCGTCGCCGGCCGCGGCCGCGGCGTCGCGCGGGCGCAGCTCGACGTCGATCACGCGGATGCGGGCGCCGTCGACCTCGCGCACCGTGAAGCGGTAGCCGTTGTGGGTGACCACGTCGCCCGGCCGCGCGGGCCGGCCGAGCTCGCCGAAGACGAAGCCGCCGACGGAGGTGTAGTCCTCGTCCGGGAGGCCGGCGGCGAAGCGCTCGTTGAAGTCCTCGATCGGGTAGCCGCCCTCGACGCGGACGCGGTCGGGCGCGAGCCGGATCAGGTCGCGGTCGGGCCGGTCGAACTCGTCGTTGATCTCCCCGACGATCTCCTCGAGCAGGTCCTCGAGGGTGGCGATCCCCACCGTGGAGCCGTACTCGTCGACGACGATCGCCATGTGCGTCTTCGTGCGCCGGAAGTCCGCCATCAGCTCGTCCAGCTTCTTCGTCTCGGGCACGATCGGGACGGGCCGCGCGAAGGCCGCGATGTCCGTCGCGTCGGTGCCGTGCACGCGGGCGCCGTAGAGGTGGCGGACGTGGACGACGCCCACCAGCTCGTCGAGCGTCTCGCGGTAGACGGGGTAGCGCGTGTAGGGCTCGGCCAGGGCGCGCTCGATCGCCGCGTCCGGGGTCAGCTCGACGGGCAGCCCGATCACGTCGGGACGCGGCACCATCACCTGGCGGACCTCGGTCTCCGAGAAGTCGAAGACCTTGTGCAGGAGCTGCTGCTCCTCCTCCTCGAGGACGCCCTCCTCGTGGGAGGCCGAGATCAGCATCTTCAGCTCCTCCTCCGAGTGGACCAGGCGCATCTCCGACGGCTGCTCGAGGCCGAGCAGCCGGATCAGCGCGTTGGAGAGCCAGCGCAGGAGCCAGATGAAGGGCCAGAAGACCCACATGAAGAGGCTGACCGGGAAGGCCACGGCGAGGGCCACCGACTCCGCCCTGGACAGGGTCAGGGTCTTGGGCACGATCTCGCCGAGCACGACGTGCAGCGTCGTGATCACCCCGAAGGCGAGCACCACGGCGATCACGGAGCTGGCCCCCTCGCCGAGCGGGCCGAGCCCCCCGAGCGCCCGCTCGAAGGCGGCGGAGACGGCCGGCTCGCCGACGGCGCCGAGGGCCAGGGACGAGAAGGTGATCGCGACCTGCACCGCGGAGATGAAGCGCGGCGGGTCCTCGATGATCGTGCGCACGCGGCGGGCGCTCGCCGAGCCCTCCTCGACGAGCTCCTCGATGCGCGTGCGGCGCACGGCGACGAAGGCGTACTCCGCGGCCACGAAGAACGCGTTCCAGAGGATGATCAGCGCGATCGCCGCGATCTCGATGATCGTCAGCGTGGTCACGCGGACCTCGTACGTGACCCGGTCAGCGGCTCGGGTCGCGGGACGGCGCGCGTGCCGTCCATGTCAGCGGGTCTGCCCACGAATGCGCGGATGGTACCACCGCCCGGCGCCGATCAGGGCGGGTCGCCCGCCAGCACCCGCGCCGCCCGCGCTGCTCCGGGGTCGAGCTCGAGCGCGCGCCGCGCCGCGGCCCGGGCCGCCTCCGCGTCGCCCGCG
>CAIQOY010000099.1 GCA_903873565.1 uncultured Actinomycetes bacterium | reverse complement strand
TCCGCGTCGTCGGCGCGCACACGGCCGGCGTCGTCTCCCGGGCGACCCTGGCCCGCGACATCGGGATGGCCGAGCCGACGCTGCCGCCGTACCTCGAGCTGCTCGAGTCGCTGCGCCTGATCCTCCGGCTGCCGAACTGGTCCGGGACGGCCGTGTCGCGGGCCCGCAGCCGGCCGAAGTTGCTGCTGGCCGACAGCGGCCTTGCCGCCTGGTTCGCCCACGCGTCGCCGGCGACGCTGGATCCCGCCGGGGACCCCGACCGCGCGGGGCGCCTCGTCGAGACGTTCGTCATCTGCGAGATCCTCAAGGGCGCCGGCTGGAGCGAGACGCCGGTGCGGGCCTACCACTGGCGCGACCGCCGCCAGCGCGAGGTCGACCTGATCCTCGAGGCGCACGACGGGCGCGTCGTCGCGGTCGAGGTGAAGTCCTCGAGCAGCGTGCACGCCGGCGACCTCGCCGGGCTGAGGGCGTTCGCGGAGGTCGCGGGGGAGCGCTTCGTGGCCGGCGTCATCCTGCACCTGGGCGAGCGTGCGGTCCCCTTCGGCGACCGGATGGCCGCGCTGCCGCTCGACGCGCTCTGGTCCTGACGCCCGCGCCCCCATCGGTGCGTCCCCGGGACCCGCTCGCGCGGGTCACGGCGCAGTCCGGCATGCCGTGCGCGCGGAGGCGCGCGCACCCCGGGCGCGTGCGACCGTCCCGCGCGCGCCGGACCGCGACGAGGGTGGCGGCATGCGCCGCGCCCAGTCCACGCTCGAGCTCGCCGTCCTGCTCGGCCTCGTCGCGCTGGTCGGGACGGTGGCGGTGGCCGCCGCGCAGGGCGCGGGGGCGGGCTGGGCCGAGCGCATCGCCCGGGCCCTTCCGGGCGAGCGCGCCGAGCGCCGCGACGACCGCTGGGCCCTGCGCTCCGAGCGCTACGGGCCGCTCCTGCGCCGCCACGCCCCGACCCTGGTGCTCGAGCGCGACCGCTGGGGCGAGGACACGGCGGTCCCCGTCGACGTCGCGGTCTGCCGCCGGCCCGCCTGCGCCGCGCTCGGCACGGGCCTGCCGGTCGCCTTCACGCACGTGGTCGACCGGCCCGGCGCGACCTACCTGCAGTACTGGCTCTACTACCCCGACTCGCGGGCCACGCACGCGCCCGGGGCCGACCGGCTCGGGTACCACCCCGACGACTGGGAGGGCGTGATCGTGCGGGTCGCGGACACGGGCGAGGTGGCGCTGCGGGTGACCGCCCACCAGGGCGTCGTGGGGCTGAGGCCCTGGTGGCGCGGCGATCCGGGCTGGCGGCCCCTGACCGGCCGCCCGCGGGTCTTCCGGGCCGCGGGGTCGCACGCGATGGGCTTCGCGGCCACGGGGATCGACGCGCCGCTCGACCGCTGGAACGGCACGCTCGCCGAGCTCGACGGCGCGCGCCTCAGGCTCGTGCCCGCCGACACGGCGCCCGCGCTGCGCCTGCGCTACGACCCGGCGGCCGTGCCGCCGTGGCGCAAGCGGCTCTGGCGCGACCCCGAGGCGGTCACGACGGGCGGGTAGGGTCGGCGCCGACGGGACCCGGGGTTTCCCGCGACCCGTGGCAGGATGGGACGCGTCCCCGTCGAACTACGGATGCCGATGACGACCGCACTCACCTCCCGCCGCCTGCGCCTGCTCCTCGTCCCCGTCGCCCTCGCCTGCGCGCTGGTGGCGCCGGCCGTGGCCTCGGCCAACAAGAAGCTGCGCGTCGGGTTCCTCGACAACGCCTACGTGCTGTCGAACCCGGACCTCTTCTGGTCGGAGGCGCGGGAGCTCAACGTCGGCTTCATGCGCTGGGACCTGCAGTGGAAGCACGTCGCCCCGACGAAGCCGCGCAACCCGCGCGACCCGGGCGACCCGGCCTACCAGTGGGGCGAGACCGACCGCGTCGTGCAGCGCGCCGTCGCCGAGGGCCTGGGCGGCAACATCATGTTCACGCTGTGGGCGACGCCGAAGTGGGCCTCGACGACCCCGAAGGCCAAGGGCGTGACGGCGACGATGCCGAAGCTCGACGCCTGGCGCAACTTCGCGTACGCCGCGGCCAAGCGCTACTCGGGCACCTACACGCCGGCCGGCGCCACGCAGCCCCTGCCCCGCATCACCGCCTGGGAGGCCTGGAACGAGCCGAACGGCTACTTCGCGCTCCGGCCCCAGTTCCAGAACGGCGAGGCGGTCTCGCCGCGCAACTACACGATGCTCCTGAACGCGATGGGCAAGGAGATCAACAAGGCCCTGCCCTTCAAGCCCACGATCGTCGCGGGCGCGCTCTACAAGACGGGCGGCGGCAACAGCGTCAACCCGATCACCTTCATGCGCGGCATGAAGGCGGCCGGCGCCAAGTTCGACGTGCTGTCGGTGCACCCGTACAACAAGGTCGCCGCGAAGGGCGTCAAAGACGGCGCCTCGCAGAGCCGCACGAACCCGGCCTACATCGCGATCGGCAACCTCGACGCCTTCGTCAGCCTGTCGAACGAGATCTTCGGGCGCAAGCGCCCCGTCTGGGTGACCGAGTTCGGCTGGAACACGCCCGCCCCGGGCCAGAAGCAGACCACGGTCTCCTTCGCCCAGCAGGCGCAGTTCGCCCAGCAGTCGATCGCCAAGATGAAGCAGATCCCGCAGGTCGAGCGGCTGGCCTGGTTCCTCCTGCGCGACGACCACCCCAAGCCCGCCGGCAAGTGGTACACGACCGGCCTGATCGAGCTTGATCAGGAGGACAAGCCGTCCTACGGCACCTGGCAGAAGGCCGCCCGCGGCCTGCCGGGCATCGGCTAGGCCGTCAGGAGGGGCCCGAGCGGCGCGCCTCGTCGGCGAGCCAGCGGGTCAGGAGCTCGGCCCCCGCGCCGTTGAGGTGGTGGGCGTCGCGCCAGAGGTCGCGCTCCGAGAGCGCGTCGAGCAGGGCGTCGGGCGGCACGGCCAGGGGCGCGCCCACCGCGTCCTCGAAGCGGGCTCGGGTCTCCGGCGCCACCGGCGCCCCGAGGTAGCTCGGCAGGGCGTAGAAGACGACCGGCAGGTCGCGCTCGGCGGCGAAGCGCCGGACGTCGGCGAGGTAGGCGAGCTGGCGGTCCTGGTTGACGCGGCCGAGCTCGTCGGGCGCGGGCGGCTGGTCGCGCCAGGTGGCGCCCTCGCCGTAGGCCCGCTCGAGCGCCTTCGCGGCGCGGATCAGCTGGCGCCGCTCGCCGGGCGTCGTCGTGTCGTCGAGGCGCGTGCGGCAGTCGATCGGCCCGGCGGCCGCGCTGGCCCGGGTCGCGTTGCGCCGCCAGCCGCCGGTGACGAGCACGTCGACGGCGGTGTCGATACGGGTCAGGAGGTCGTCGGCGAGGTCGCGGGCGCGGCTGTAGGCGGGCTCGCGGGGCTTCGACGACCAGTCGGCCACGACCCGCTCGAGGGGCACCGCGCGGGCGAAGCCCGGGTAGTACTGGTAGTAGAGCGGCGTCCGGCGCCAGAAGGCGGTGTCCTCGGGCGAGACCTCGAACAGGATCGGCCCGTCGATGCCGCGCGACGCCTCGAGGTCGACGAGCTGCTGGTAGAGCTGGCCCGGGCCGCGCCCGCCCCGGG
>CAIQOY010000098.1 GCA_903873565.1 uncultured Actinomycetes bacterium | reverse complement strand
CCGGGCGTTGAGGCCGTTGAGGTCGGCTCCGGCGTGCGCGGAGCGCGCGATGCGGTCCGGGTGGGCGCGCCAGGTGTCGGTCTGCAGCAGCACGGGCAGGCCGCGCTCGAGCCCGATCCGCAGGTAGGCGCGGTGCACGTCCGCGAGGGCCTCCCGGCCGGCCGGGTCGGCGACGAGCGCGCCGATCCCCACCTCGGGGTCGAAGGCGATGCCCTCGGCGCGCCGCAGCCGCTCGAACACGGACCCCTCCGACAGCACGGGGCCGGTGCGGAGGAGATCGGCGATGTCCACGGCGCGATCGTAGGCGGGTACGATCCCGTCCGATGGCGCTCAACGTCCTCGGCACCCCGCTCGAGCCCTGCTCGCTCGACCCGATGACGGGCTTCTACCGCAACGGCTGCTGCGACACGGGCTCGGAGGACCACGGCGTCCACATCGTCTGCGCCGTGATGACCGACGCGTTCCTCGCCTTCTCGAAGGAGCACGGCAACGACCTCTCGACGCCCGTCCCGATGTACGAGTTCCCGGGGCTCAAGGCGGGCGACCGCTGGTGCCTGTGCGCCGCCCGCTGGCGCGAGGCCTACGACGCGGGCTGCGCGCCCGATGTGGTGCTGGAGTCGACGCACGCGCGGATGCTCGAGTGGGCCTCGCTCGACGAGCTGCGCGGGGCCTGAGCCCTCAGCGGGCGAAGCGCCGGCCGTAGTCGGCGAGGGCCTTCGGCAGCGGCACGCCCTTCGGCAGATCCGGCGCGGGGACCGGCGCGCCCACGACCTGCGTGATCGGCAGGACGCCCGTCCAGGTCCCGGCGTAGTCCTCGGCGTCCTCGGGCGCGTTGCCGGGCGGGCCCGAGCGCACCTTCGCCGAGGCCTCGTCGAGGGGCAGGGCGAGGATGGCGGTGGCCTTCAGCTCCTGGCGGGTCGGCGGGCGCGTGTCGGCCCAGCGGCCGGGCACGAGCTGCTCGGTCAGCGCCTCGAGGGCGGCCAGCTTCTCGTCGGGGTCCTCGACCGGGCGCGCCGTGCCGAGCACGACGACGGAGCGGTAGTTGACGGACTGGTCGAAGACCGCCCGGGCCAGCACGACGCCGTCGATCAGGGTGACGGTGACGCAGCAGGGCACGCCCTCGCCGAGCCGGCGCAGCATGCGGCTCGCGCTCGACCCGTGCAGGTAGAGCACGTCCCCCACGCGCGCGTGGAGCGACGGGATCACGTACGGCTGGCCCTCGGCCTCGAAGCCGATGTGGCAGACGAGCGCCTCGTCGAGGATGGCGTCGATCGTCGCGCGATCGTAGTGCCCGCGCTTGGGCATCCGCCTGACCCTCGTGCGCTTCGCGGCCATGGCGCGAGATTACCGGTCGCGCAGGCGCAATGCCGACACCATCGCGCCCGCCTCGAGTCCGGGGCCGGGCGGCACCACGATGTAGGCGTCGGCGCCGGCGAGCGCCCGCAGGGCTCCGGCGCGCCGCGCCAGCGGCGTGGCGCGCAGGGCGCCGTCCGCGGCCTCGAGGCGGACCGCGACCATGCAGGCGGCATCCTCGCGGCCGCCGACCTCGGCGGCGAGCACCGCGGGCACCGCCGCGCGCGCGGCCGGGCGGCCGAGCAGCTCGGCCACCATCGGGTGCCCGAACAGCTCGTAGGTGAAGGCGGCGGAGACGGGGTAGCCGGGCACCCCGATCACGGGCGTCGTGCCCACGACCGCGAGCAGGACCGGGTGGCCCGGGCGCACCGCGACCCCGTCGACCGCCACCTCGCCGAGGTCGGCGAGCACGTCGCGGGAGTGGTCGCGGCGCCCGCGCGACGAGCCGGCGACGAGCAGGACGAGGTCGGTGACCAGCACCGCCCGCATCACCTCCTCGGCGAGCCGGGCGGGGTCGTCGGGCACGCGCACGTGCAGGGCCGGCAGCGCGCCGTCGGCCGCGGCCTGCGCGGCCAGCATCGGCCCGTTCGAGTCGACGACGTGGTGCGGCTCCAGCGGCTCGCCCGCCCCGCGCAGCTCGTCGCCCGTCGGGACCACGGCCACCCGCGGGCGCACGCGTACCGGCGCCTCGGCGTGCCCGGCGGCGGCCAGGAGCGCCGCGTCGAAGGCCGACAGGACGCGCCCGGCCGGCAGCAGCGGCGCGTCGGCGGGGATGTCCTCCCCGACGGGCCGGACGTCCGCGCCCGGCGCCACCGCCTCGGCCACGTGGGCGCCCGCCCCGTCGATCTCGACCCGCTCGCGCCGCACGACGGCGTCGAAGCCGTCGGGCAGCGGGGCGCCCGTGTCGATCGGGGCCATGTCGCCGCCGGCGATCAGGACCGGCGCGCCGGCGGTGTCGGCGGCGCGCACGGCGATGCCGTCCATCGCCGCGACCGCCACCGGGGGCGAGGCGCGCAGCGCCGCCACGTCCTCGGCGAGGACGCGGCCGGCCGCCTCGGCGACGGGCACCCGCTCGGCGGGCAGGGG
>CAIQOY010000097.1 GCA_903873565.1 uncultured Actinomycetes bacterium | reverse complement strand
CGGGTCGACGGGCCCGGCGCCGCGGGCGGCGCGCTGCACGTCGACGGGGACACCCTCCTCGCCGAGCGCCTGGTCGACGCGGTCGAGGACGAACGGGACCACCGTCTCGCGGACGGCGTCCGCATCGAGCTCGAGGTCGGCGCCCTGCCCGACGAGCAGGCCGTGGGCCCGCCCGACGATCGCCGGCAGGTCGAGCGGGAGGCCCCAGCGGGCCTGGATGTCGACGATGCCCGCGGCGGCGCGACGCAGGGCGTACGGGTCGCGCGAGCCCGTGGGCCGCTCGCCGATCGCGATCACGGCCACGAGCTGGTCGAACCGCTCGGCCAGCGCCACGAGGGCGCCGGGCAGCGTGTCGGGGACCGGCCGGCCGGCGCCGTCGGGGCGGTACTGCTCGGCGATCGCCACGCAGACCGGCTCGGGAAGGCCCGCGGCGCGCGCGTACTCCATGCCCGTCTCGCCCTGCAGCTCCGCGAACTCCCCCACCATCGTCGAGGCGAGGTCGGCCTTCGCCAGGCGCGCCGCCTCGAGCGCGTGGGCGCGCTCGTCGGCGCCCGCGCCGGCGGCGTCCGCGAGCGCCCCCGTCAGCTCGACGAGGCGCGCGGTGCGGTCGGCGAGCGTGCCGAGCCGCTGGTGGTAGGTGATGCGGTCGAGCTCGGCGGCCATCGCCTCGATCCCCCGCTGGCGGTCCTTCGCGAGCGAGAAGGCCGCGTCGTCGAGGCGGCCGGCCAGCACGCGCTCGTTGCCCGCCCGGACCGCCGGGTCGGCGTCGGGGTGCGAGTTGACCACGGTCAGGAAGGCGGGCCGGATCGTGCCCGTCGGCCCGCGCAGGGGCAGGTAGCGCTGGTGCGACTGCATCGCGCTGACCAGGACCCGCTCGGGCAGCTCCAGGAAGCGCTCCGCGATCTGCCCGTCGAGCACGCGCGGCCACTCGACCAGGTAGACGACCTCGTCGAGGACGCGGCCCGGATCCTCCCAGGCGGCGTCGTGGGCCTTGGCCGAGGAGGCGAGCAGCGCCTCGATCACCTCGCGGCGGTCGGCGGTGCGCACGGCCACGCCCGCCCCGCCGAGCTCGGTGACGTAGTCATCGGCGCTCGCCAGCTCCACGGTGGGCCGCAGGACGCGGTGCCCGTGCACCGCGCGCCCGCTCCGGACGCCCTGCACCTCCGCGTCGAGCAGGCGCTCGCCGTGCAGCACGCAGAGCGTCCGGATCGGCCGGGAGAAGCGCAGCGCGCCCGTGCCCCAGCGCATGTTCTTCGGCATCTGCAGGCCCTCGATCAGCCCGTCGACGAGGTCCTGCACGCAGGCCTCGAGCGGCACGGCGGGGCGCTCCACCGTGGCGGTCAGGAGCCCCGCCTCGTCGACGCCGAGCTGGTCCGGCGTCAGGCCGTGCTTGCGGGCGAAGCCCTCCGCGGCCTTCGTCCAGGCGCCCTGGTCGTCCTTGGCCGCGCGCTCCGGGGGCCCCGTGACGGTGACCGTCTCGGCGGGCGCCTCGGCGGGCACGCCCTCGGCGAGCACCGCGATCCGCCGCGGCGTGATCAGGGCCTCGACCGATGCCGGCGCGAGGCGCCGCTCGGCGAGCAGGCGCTCGACCGCCGGGGCGGCCTCGCGCTCGGCGACGCGGCAGGCCCCGGCGGGCAGCTCCTCGCAGCCGAGCTCGATCAGGAGCGTAGCGCTCACGCGGGCTCCAGGCCGAGGTAGGCGTGGGCGACGGCGCGCGCCAGGGCGCGCACGCGGCCGATGTAGGCCACGCGCTCCGTGACGGAGATCGCGCCGCGCGCGTCGAGCAGGTTGAAGGCGTGCGAGCACTTGAGGACCTGGTCGTAGGCCGGGATCGGCAGCCCCGCCTCGAGGCAGCGCCCGCACTCGGCCTCGTGGTGGTCGAAGGCGCGCACGAGGCCGTCCGTGTCGGCGACCTCGAAGTTGTAGGCCGACCACTCGCGCTCGCCGCGCGCGTGCACGTCCGCGTAGGTGACGCCCGGCGCCCAGACCAGGTCCCAGCAGGAGTCGACGCCCTGCAGGTACATCGCGAGCCGCTCGAGGCCGTAGGTGAGCTCGACGGAGATCGGGTCGCAGTCGATGCCGCCGGCCTGCTGGAAGTACGTGAACTGCGTGACCTCCATGCCGTCGAGCCAGACCTCCCAGCCCGTCCCCCACGCCCCGAGCGTCGGCGCCTCCCAGTTGTCCTCGACGAAGCGCACGTCGTGCGCCGCGGCGTCGATGCCGATCGCGGCCAGCGAGCGCAGGTAGTCGTCCTGCACGGTCTCGGGCGAGGGCTTGATCAGGACCTGGAACTGGTAGTAGTGCTGGAGCCGGTACGGGTTCTCGGCGTAGCGGCCGTCGGTCGGGCGGATCGAGGGCTCCACGTAGGCCGTCGACCACGGCTCGGGGCCGAGGCAGCGCAGGAGCGTCGCCGGGTTCATCGTGCCGGCGCCGACCTCCGTGTGGTACGGCTGCACGACGGCGCAGCCCTCGGCCGCCCAGAAGGCCTGCAGGCGCAGGATCAGGTCCTGGAAGGTCGTCGGCGCGGCGTCGGTGCTCACGGGGGCAGGGTACCGATTCGGACCGGCCGCCCGCCCCGCCCGGGCGATTCGGGGATACCCTGAGGCCGATGCGCCGGGCCCTCCTCCTCGCCGTCCTCAGCGCCGCGCTCGCGGCCGCCCTCGCGCCCGCCGCCTCGGCCGTGGGCTACGAGACCCTGACCACGGAGCTCCAGGCCCCGACGGCGATCGCCTTCCGCCCGGGCGTGGCCAACCCCGTCGTGGCCGAGCAGAAGGGCCGGATCGTGACGGTGCGCAAGGGCAAGGTCGTGGTCCTCGCGGACCTCGCCGACCGGGTCGGGCAGGGCGGCGGCGAGCAGGGCCTGCTCGGGCTCGTGTTCCACCCCCGCTACGCCGAGAACCGCCTGCTGTTCGTGAACTACACCGATCAGGCGGGCAACACGCAGATCGTGCGCTTCAAGACGGGCCGCTTCCACAAGCCGCTGAAGGGGTCCGCCAAGACGATCCTGTCCGTGCGCCAGCCCTACGCCAACCACAACGGCGGCAGCCTCGCCTTCGGCCCCGACGGGTTCCTCTACATCGGCCTCGGCGACGGCGGCTCGGGCGGCGACCCCGGCAACCGCGCCCAGAACCCGAACACGCCGCTCGGCAAGATCCTCCGCATCAACGTCGACGAGGGCGATCCGTACGCGATCCCGGCGACCAACCCCTTCGCGGGCGGCGGCGGCAACCCCGCCGTCTGGGCGCTCGGCCTGCGCAACCCGTGGCGGTTCTCCTTCGACCGCCGCGGCGGCGGCCTCTGGGTCGGCGACGTCGGCCAGAAGCAGCGCGAGGAGGTCAGCTTCGTCCCCAAGGCCGCCCCGCCCCTCCCGAACTTCGGCTGGAACGCCTTCGAGGGCGACAGGCCCTACGCCCCGCAGCCGACCCGCGGCGACCTGATCACGCCGATCGCCGCCTACGACCACGCGCAGGGCTGCAGCGTCGTCGGCGGCTACGTCTACCGCGGCCGCGCGATCCGCGGCCTGCGGGGCCACTACGTGTTCGGCGACTGGTGCAAGGGCGCGATCTGGTCGATCACCCGCAAGGACCCGACCCGCGTGCCGGTCGGCGTCACGCTCGCCAAGCTGACCACGTTCGGCGAGGACGACCAGGGCGAGCTCTACGCCGCCTCCGGCTCGGGGCGCCTGATCAGGCTCGTGCCCTGATCAGCCGCGGCCGGTGCGGCTGAGCAGCGCGAGGCGCACGTCGCCGTGCTCGGCCGCCGTCTCGCGCACGACCCGCGCGATCACCGCCCGCGCCTCGGGATCGGGGACGAGCGCGGGCGACAGGGGCTCGGCGAGGAGGCGCGCGGTCCAGCGCGCGGCCTCGGGCCCGAGCGGCCAGCCCGCGCCGCAGTCGGGGCAGACCGCGCAGCCCTGGGCGGCGTCGT
>CAIQOY010000096.1 GCA_903873565.1 uncultured Actinomycetes bacterium | reverse complement strand
TCGGGGCTGATCGGGGCGTTCCAGGCCGGGATCGAGAAGTTCGCGGTGCGCTGGAAGACCGTCAGGTGCGCGGCCTGCCGCGCGATCTCGGGGATCGCCCCGATCGCCGAGGAGCCCGTGCCCACCACGGCCACCCGCTGGCCCGTCAGGTCGACGCCCTCCTCGGGCCAGAAGGCGGTGTGGTGCCACGTGCCCCCGAAGTCCTCGAGGCCCGCGAAGGCGACCACGTTCGGCACGGACAGGCAGCCCGTGGCCATGACGAGGAAGCGCGCGCTGCGGGGCCCGCGCGAGGTCTCGACGCGCCAGGCCTCCGCGCCGGCGTCCCAGGCGGCGCGGGTCACCTCGGTCTCGAGCGCGATGTCGCGTATCAGGTCGTGGCGCTCGGCCACGTGGCGCAGGTAGCGCAGGATCTCGGCCTGGGTCGAGTAGCGGTCGGGCCACGACCACTCCTGCTCGAGGTCCGCGTCCCACGAGTACGAGAAGGTCATGCTCTCGACGTCGCAGCGCAGGCCCGGGTAGCGGTTCCACCACCAGGTGCCGCCGATCGACGGCGCCTTGTCGACGACCTCGACGTCGAGGCCGCGCCGGCGCAGCAGCCAGAGCAGGTACAGCCCCGAGAGGCCGGCGCCCACCACCAGCACGTCGCGGGTCCGCGTCTGCGTCGCGGCCACGTCACACCTCCCGCGCGAGCAGCTCGCGCAGGTGGGCGTCGACCTGGGGCAGGTAGCCCGGGTCGGTGGCGATCAGGCCCATGTGGCCGTCGAGCGAGTCGATCACGCGCAGCTCGCCCCGCGGGACGAGCGCGACCTCGGCCTCCACGTCGCGCGGCGGGAAGAACATGTCCTCCGAGATCGGCATCGCGTAGACGACCGCCTCGATCCGGCCGAGGGCGGCGGCGAGGTCGCCGTCGGTGTTGCGGGCCACGTCGGCGCGCTGCCACTTCCAGGCCATCGCGAGCAGCGAGTTGGGGTCGAGGACCTCGTGGTAGCCGTGCGTGAAGTCGCGCGTGAAGTCCTCGAACGTCTCGAAGTCGCCCGTGCGCCGCCAGAGCTCCTGCTTGTACCACTCGGTCGACCAGCCCATCACCGCCGCGATGCGGCCGTGGTAGCGCAGGCCCGCCGCCACCTCCGCGCTCGAGGCGTAGCGCCCCTCCCGGAAGCCCGGGTCGGAGGTGATCGCGTCCATCAGGGTCTGCGTGTAGAGCAGGTCGTGGTGGGTGTTCTGGGCCGTGCCGGCGATCGGCGCGGCGCGGCGCACCCGGTCGGGGTAGCGGACCGCCCACTCCCAGGTCTGCTGGGCGCCCATCGAGCCGCCCACCACGAGCGCCAGCTCCTCGACGCCGAAGCGCTCCCGCAGGAGCCGCTCCTGGGCGCGCACGTCGTCGCCGATCCGCACCTTCGGGAACGCCGGGCCCGCGTGGGGTCCGTCGACCGTGTGCGGCGAGGTGGAGAGGCCGTTGCCGATCTGGTTGGCCACCACGATGAACCACCGCGACGGGTCGAGCGCCCGCTCGGGCCCGATGTAGACCCGGTTCATCACC
>CAIQOY010000095.1 GCA_903873565.1 uncultured Actinomycetes bacterium | reverse complement strand
GGTGGCGCTGGCCCGCATCGCGGACGGCGTCGAGACCGCCCCCACGGCGCCGCCCGTGGCCGTGCCCGCGGACGGGCCTGAGGCCCCGCCGCCGCGCCGGCGCGGGCTGCGCATCCTGGTGGGCGCGCTCGCCGTGCTGGTGGCCGTCCTCGCGGCGATCGCCGTGGCCCGGGTCGTCGATCGCCGCGACGCCGAGCGGCGGGCGCAGGATGCGGCCCTGCCGGGGCCGATCACCACCGTGCCGGCGCCGGAGGAGGCGGAGGCCGACGCGATGGTCCTGCCGACCGTCGAGCCCGTGGAGACCGTGGAGCCGACGACCGCGGAGGAGCCGGCGGCGACCGAGCCCGAGCCGGCGCCCGTGCCGGACGGCCCCGTCCCGATCGGGATCGCCGCCGTCGCCGCGGTCGACCCGGGCGGCGATCGCGCCGAGAACGGCGACACGGCGCGGCGGGCGATCGACCGCTCCCCCCGCTCGGCCTGGTCGACGGAGGAGTACAAGGACTCCGGCTTCGGGGGCAAGGACGGCGTCGGGCTGGTCCTGCGCCTCGATGCCCCGGCGCGCGTCACGTCGGTCGTGGTCCGGTCGCGCCCGACGGGCGCGGTCATGCGGATCTACGCCCTGCGCGGCGATCCGCCGGAGACCGCCCCGCGCGGCTGGGAGGAGGCCTCCGCGGAGGTCGAGCTGGAGCGGCCGCGCACCCGCATCCGCGTCGACCGCCGCCGGCCCGCCACCACGCTGCTGCTGTGGATCACGCGCCTGCCCGGCCCGAACGGCGCGAACGCGGTCGAGATCGCGGACGTGCGCGTGCTCGGCGAGCCGCGGGGCGCCTAGAAGCGCAGGGCGCGCTGGGCGGCGTGGTGGTCGAGCGCGAGCGCGACGAGGCGGTCGAGCAGCTCGGGGTAGGGCAGGCCGCTGGCCTCGAACATGCGCGCGTAGTAGCTCGTCGCCGTGAAGCCGGGGATCGTGTTGATCTCGTTGAGCACGACGCGGTCGCCCGACCGGAAGAAGTCGACGCGGGCCATGCCGCGGCAGTCGGTGGCCGCGAAGGCCCGGCGCGCGGTGGCCCGGATCGCCTCGGCGACCTCGGCGGGGAGGTCGGCGGGCGCGTCGAGCCACGAGCCGCCCTCGCCGTACTTGGCCTCGTAGTCGTACCACTCGCTGGCGTACCCGATCCGGCCGACGACCGAGGCCTCCAGCGCGGCGGGGTCGTTGCCGAGGATGCTGACCTCGAGCTCCTCGCCGCCGAGGAACTCCTCGATCAGGACCTTGGAGTCGTGGGCGAGGGCGACGTCGAGGGCGGCGTCGAGGGCGCCCGCGTCGGGGACCTTGCTGATCCCGATGCTCGAGCCGAGCCGCGCGGGCTTCACGAACACGGGGTAGCCGAGCTCGGCGGCGACGCGGGCGGCGACGGCCGCCCGGTCGGATGCGGGCGCGACCACGACGTCGCGGGCGACGTCGATGCCCTCGCCGCGCAGGATCGCCTTGCAGACGTCCTTGTCCATGGTGGCGGACGACCCGAGCACCCCGGAGCCGACGTAGGCGACGTCCAGCATCTCGAGCAGGCCCTGGACGGTGCCGTCCTCGCCGAACGGCCCGTGCAGGGCCGGGAAGACGACGTCGACGCCCAGCGGGCCACCCCCGCCGGGGGTGACGGTCACGACGGCGCCGGCGCCGTCGTGCCAGACCCCGTCGCGGCCGATCGTGATCGGGACGACGTCGTAGCGCGCCGGGTCGAGCGCCTCCGCCACGCTCGCCGCGCTGCGCAGCGAGACGTCGTGCTCGGAGGAGCGCCCGCCGCCGAGGACGGCGACGCGCAGGCGCGGCGTCACGACGTCGCGGCCCCCGTGTAGCGGCCGACCACGATCGTCACGGTCGAGCCCTTCGGCTTCGAGGAGCCGCTGGCGGGGTTCTGGGAGATGACGATGCCGTCCTGGCCCGGGTCGGAGACGGCCGCCTCCTGCGCGTCGACCGCGAAGCCGGCGCCGGCGATCTGGGCCTCGGCGTCGCCGCGGGCCAGGTTGACCACGGCCGGCACCGGCACGCTGGCCGGGCCCGTGGAGACGATCACGGCGACCGCCGTGCCGGCGGGGGCGGCGGCGCCCGCCTCGGGGCTCTGCACGACCACCTGCCCCTTGGGGGCGTCGTTGGCCTCCTCGGTGACGGCGCCGAGCGTCATGCCGGCGGCGATCAGGGTGTTCTCGGCGTTGGTCAGGTCCATGCCCACCACGCTCGGGACGGCGGCCTGCTCCTGCCCGGTCGAGACCGTGATCTCCACGGTGGAGCCGGGCTTGAGCTCGACCCCGGCCGACGGGGACTGGGCGATCACGCTGCCCGCGGGCACCGTGTCGGAGGGCGCCTCCAGCACGCGCACGATCAGCTTGGCCTCCTCGAGGACGCGGCGGGCCTCGTCGGCCGTGGCGCCGACCACGTTCGGGACGGCGACGACGCCGGGCGCGGTCGCCACCTCGATCTCCACCACGCCGCCCTCGGCCAGCTGCTGGCCGGCGACGGGGCGCTGCGCGATCACCTCGCCCTCCGGGACCTCGGTGCTCTCGACGGGGATCACCAGCGCGTCCAGCCCGAGCCGCTTGAGCTCGGCGACGGCCGCCTGCTCCTGCATCCCGACGAGGTCGGGGACGTCGACCAGCGCCGCGGTCGTGTCCGTCTCCGCCGTGGTCGTGGGCAGCGGGTCCTCGCCGCCGCCCGACCCGCCGATGAAGGCCCAGCCGGCGACGGCGCCGACCGCGACCACGAGCAGCACGGCCAGGAGCGCCCACAGCCGGCGGCGGTTGGGGTTGCCGTTGCGCTTGGGGGCCGCGCCGCGGGGCGGCAGGGGCGGGGCCACCATCGTCTCGGTCGGCTGGCGCGCCATCGCGATCGTGGCCGCGCCGATCACCGCCGTCTCGTCGGAGATCGGCAGGCCCTGGCGGACGCGGTCCAGGTCGACGCCCATCTCGTCGGCGCTCTGGTAGCGCTGGCCCGGGTCCTTCGCGAGCGCCCGCATCACGACCGCCTCCAGCTCGGGCTGCACGAGCGGGTTGCGGTCGCCGAGGGGCTCGGGGGCCTCCTGCACGTGGCGCATCGCGACGGTGACCGCGGCGTCGCCCTCGAAGGGCACGCGCCCCGACAGCATCTCGTAGAGCACGATGCCGACGGCGTAGAGGTCGGCCGGTGGCCCGACCGGCAGGCCGCGGGCCTGCTCGGGGGCGAGGTACTGGGCGGTGCCGACGATCGAGCCGGCCTCCGTCATGTCGCTCTCGCCGGCGTTGGCGATCCCGAAGTCGGCGACCTTCACCTTGCCGTCGGGCTGCACGAGGATGTTCTGGGGCTTGACGTCGCGGTGGATCACGCCCTGCTGGTGGGCGACCCGCAGCGCGGCGAGGATCTGCAGGGCGATGGTGATCGCGCGGCGCGCGTCGAGCGGCGCCTCGCGGCGGATCAGCTCCTTGAGGGTCTCGCCCTCGACGTACTCCTGCACGATGTACGAGACGCCGTCGACCTGCGCGTGGTCGTAGACCTGGACGATGTTCGGGTGGTTGAGCCGGGCCGCGGAGCGGGCCTCGCGCTGGAAGCGCTCGATGAAGTGCGGGTCGTGCGAGTGGCGGTCGGCCAGCACCTTCACCGCGACCGGCCGGTGCAGCGACTCGTCCTGCGCGAGGAAGACGCGCGCCATGCCGCCCTGTCCGAGTCGCCGCACGATCCGGTAGCGGCCGTCGAAGAGGGCGTCCGGGGAGGTGTCGCTGCGGTCGCTCATGGTCGGGTCCGGGCGGATTGTCTCACGTTCACGAGCCGCTCAGCGCCCGCAGCACGTCGGCGGCGATCGGGGCGGCCACGTCGCCGCCCGTCCCCTCGGTGCGCTCGACGAGGACGGCGATGGCGTAGCGGGGCGCCGAGGC
Organism: uncultured Actinomycetes bacterium; assembly: GCA_903873565.1. Classification (GTDB taxonomy): domain Bacteria; phylum Actinomycetota; class Thermoleophilia; order Gaiellales; family F1-60-MAGs149; genus F1-60-MAGs149. The sequence goes on along the minus strand of CAIQOY010000095.1, from coordinate 42 downwards.
GGGCGCGAAGCCGATGAACCAGGCGTCGTTGAGGCCCTCCTC
>CAIQOY010000094.1 GCA_903873565.1 uncultured Actinomycetes bacterium | reverse complement strand
TCGATGCGGCGGATCAGGCCGGCGCAGGTGACGACGGCGTCGATCCGGGGGCAGTCGGCGACCACGGCGTCGAGCTGGGCCTGGTCGGTCACGTCGGCCTCGACGAAGCGGATGCCGGGGTGCGCCTCCACCTGGTCGGCGTTGAAGCCGATCGCGGTCACGGTGGCGCCGGCCGCCGCGAAGCCGCGCGACAGGCCGAGGCCGATGCCGCTGGTGCCGCCCGTGATCACGGCGTGGCGGCCGGAGTAGTCGAACGAGGCGATCGTCATCGCACGAACTGGTCCACGTAGTCGGCGCCGAGGCCGCACTCGGCGTAGTGCTTGCGGCACATCTCGATCTTGGTGAAGACGTCCTCGAAGCCGGTCGTCTTGCCCCACGGGTCGACGTAGACCATCGCCGCGTTGACGGTGAACAGCGTGATCATCTCGTCCACGCCCTCGGGGACCACGAGGGTGTGCGTCTCGCCCGGCGGCTCGTAGAGCCAGTCGCCCGCGTTGGCCACCCAGTCGTGCTCGAGGTAGTGCCAGGAGCCGCGCAGCACGTAGCCGAACACCGGCATCGGGTGGCGGTGGCGGCTGACGATGCCGGTGCGGCGGACGCGCAGCAGGTTGCACCAGTAGCCCTGCGAGGCGTGCAGGAGCAGCGGCCGGAAGTGCAGGCCCTCGGCCTGCGGCACCCAGACGCGCTCGTCCTCGGGGATGGCCCCGCCGACGAGGATCTCCTCCGCGGCGTCGGGCGGGAAGGGCAGCTGGTACGGCATCCGCGAGTCGTCCAGCTCGCGCTGGTCGAGGACGCTCCGCTCGGGGACGGTGCTCATGTGTCGTCTCCTGTCTCGGCGAGCACGCGGGCCCGCGTCAGGTCGGTGTGGCGGGCGGCGGCGGACCGGGCCGGCCGCGGCCCCTCGTGCACGGCGGCGAGGAGCTCCGCGTGCCACTCGCCCATGCGGGCGAGCTCGTCGTCGGGCATCAGCGCGAGCGACTGCCGGATGATCGGCGTGATCCGCGCGCGCAGGTTCTGCAGGACCTCCTCGAGGGTGGGGGACCCCGCGAGGTGCCAGAGGGCGGCGTGGAAGGCGTCGTCGAGGGCGAGCAGGGTGTCGCGGTCGCGGCGCCGGGCCGCGCGGGTCATCGCCTCGGGGATGCCCGCGACCAGGCCGAGGGCGGAGGCGTCGATGTCGCCGCCGGTGTCGCCGGACGCCACGCGCGCCGCGGCGCGGGCCGCGGCCTCGCCCTCGAGCAGCGCGCGCAGGTCGGTGATGTCGGCGATCTCGGCCGGGTCGAGCCGGCGCACGCGCACCCCGCGGCGTGGCACGCGCTCGATCCAGCCCTCCTGGATCAGCCGCGCGAACGCGTCGCGGACGGCGATCGAGCTGATCCCGAGCTCCTCGGCGACCTGCCGCTCGACGATCCGCTCGCCGGGGGCGATGCGTCCGCTCTTGATCTGGTCGCGGACGTGCTGGACCGCGTCGGCGGCCACCCCGGAGTCGCGCGCATCGATGCTCACGCGCTAGATCATATATGAAGATCGCGAGCGGTGGGCGCCGTCAGAACGTCGGCAGCCGCGGGGTGCCGCAGTTGGCGTCCGGATCGCCGACCAGCTGGCGCTGGATCTCGTTCATCTCCAGCTGCCAGTAGGGGTCGTACGGGGAGGGCGGCCCGTCGAAGACGACGCGGACGTCGGGGGTCACGCCCGGCCCCGGCGTCGTCAGGCGGTAGCGGTTGACCGTCGAGATCCCCGCCTGCGTGCGGCCCATCTCCGTCGGCGCGTCCCGCTTGGGGCCGATCTCGAAGCAGAACTGGCCGTGCGGCCGGTTGGCCAGGAAGGCGTTGACGCGCCGCCAGGTGCGGGTGCCCGCCGGGAAGCCGTAGTCGGGGTTGAGCGAGTCGAGGTAGACGTTGCGGCCCTTGTCGTCGAGCGGCACGCCCTCGGGGGTGGCGAGGCCCACGGCGATCGGGTTGCCGCGCCACGAGTAGACCCCGAACAGGTGCGGCCACTTCTGCGTCTTCGAGGGGCCGTAGCGCGACCAGTCGCTGTAGACCTCGAGGTCGGCGACGGGGTTCGTCCAGTGCGACAGGCGCACGTCGACGGAGCCGGTCTCGCCGCCGTAGTTGCGCACCGAGCGCCGCCAGGTCTGCACGGCCCAGTGGCTGCCGTCGGGGGCGGTGCAGGCGACGGCGATCATCTCGCTGCCCGGGAAGCGCCCGCCCCGGTAGGGGCCGCAGGCGTCCACGAGGGTGCGCCAGTCCTCGCCGCTGCGGCCCGTGCCGCCCGAGTAGTCGAGGTCGAGGCGGCCCTGCGACATGTCGACGGCGCCCCAGGCGAGGATCCGGTGCTGGCGGCCCTCGGCGCGGAGCGTGACGAGGGCGACGCCCCCCTTCGAGACCTTGAGCGTGATCGGCCCCTGCGGGTTGCGGGTCAGGAGAGTGCTGGCCGACCCGCCGGCGGGCAGCGCGAGGGGCGCCGCGAGGGCGAGGGCGGCGAGCGCCACGGTGCGGATGCGGAGGAGCCGGGCCATCGGTCTCACCCTAGGTGACGTCTGCGCGACCGCGATCTGACGGCCCCGCGGGGCCGCTGCGGTCAGCCCGCGGCGGCGAGCGCCTCGGGCAGGACCCGCTCGAGCAGGTCGAGGTGCTCGGGCAGGCCGACCGTCACGCGCACGCAGCGGTCGAGCGGCGCGACGCCCGGCATCCGCAGGAAGACGCCGCGCTCGGCGCAGGCGGCGAGGACGGCGCGCGCGTGGTCGCCGTCCCGGCCGCAGTCGACGGCGACGAAGTTGGCCGCCGACGGCACCGTGGCGAGCCCGCAGCCCGCGGCGATCGCCTCGATCCGCGCGCGGGCCTCGGCGATCCGCGCCACGGTGGCGGCGAGGTGGCCGGGGTCTCCGAGGCTGGCCAGCGCCGCGGCCTGCGCGAGGCGGCCGACCCCGAAGTGCTCGCGGACGCGGTCGAAGGCGGCGATCGTGGCCTCGGCGCCGAGCGCGTAGCCGACGCGCAGGCCGGCGAGGCCGTGCGCCTTCGAGAAGGTGCGCAGCCGCACCACGCCGCCGTCCGTCGTGTCGAGCGGCCCGATCGCCGCGGCCGGCGCGGTGTCCGCGTAGGCCTCGTCGAGGCAGAGCAGCGTGTCGTCGGGGAGCGCGTCGCGCAGCGCCCGGATCGCCTCCGCGTCGTGCCAGGTGCCCATCGGGTTGTCGGGGTTGGCCACGTAGACGATGCGCGCGCCCACGGCGCGGGCCCGCTCGGCGAGGCCCGCGAGGTCCTCGCGGTCGTCGGCGTAGGGGACCTCGTGCAGGACGCCGCCCGCTGCGCGCACGTGGAACATGAACGTGGGGTAGCCGCCGTGCGAGGTGACCACCGGCGTGCCCGGTCCCGCGAACAGCCGCACGACGGTGCCGAGCAGCCCGTCGATGCCGACGCCGCAGACCACGTTCGCGATCCCGACACCGTGCAGGTCGGCGATCGCGGTGCGCAGGTCGCGGCACTCGGGGTCGCCGTACATCCACGCCTCCGGCGCCGCCGCGCGGATCGCGGCGAGCGCCGCCGGCGACGGCCCGAACACGCTCTCGTTGGCGCCGATGCGGGCCGCGAAGGGGCGGCCGAGGGCGCGCTCGAGCGCCTCCGGCCCCACGAACGGGACGCTGGCGGGGAGCGCGCCGACGACGGCCGTGAGGGGCGGGGTCGGTCGCACGGGCGCATCCTGCCAGCCGCGGCTACGATGCGCCATCGAGAGGGATCGCGAGCGGGAGGGAGTGCGGATGGCGGTCGCGCAGCGCCGGGAGATCGATCGGGAGCGGCTGAGGGAACTGCTCGAGCGCGAGCGCGCGGCCTTCGCGGCCGCGCATCCCGTCTCGCGCGAGCTGGCGGCGCGCGCGTCCGAGCACATGATCGGCGGCGTGCCGATGCAGTGGATGGAGATCTGGGTCGGACAGCACCCCGTGTTCTTCCGGACGGCGAAGGGCAACCGCATCGCCGACGTCGACGGCAACGAGCTGCTCGACTTCTGCCTCGGCGACACGGGCGCGATGGCGGGGCACTCGCCCGCGGCCACCGTGGCCGCCGTGCAGCGGCGCCTCGGTGAGCTCGGCGGGGCCACCACGATGCTGCCGACCGAGGACGCGATCTGGGTGGCCGACGAGCTGGCGCGGCGCTTCGGCGTGCCCAAGTGGACCTTCTCGCTGACGGCGACCGACGCCAACCGCTGGGTGCTGCGCACCTGCCGCCAGCTGACCCGGCGGCCGAAGGTGCTGGTCTTCAACTACTGCTACCACGGCTCCGTCGACGAGACGATCCTCGCCCTCGAGGACGGCGTGCCGCGCCGCAAGCCCGGCAACGTCGGCCCCGCCGTCGACCCCGTCGAGACCACGCGCATCTGCGAGTTCAACGACCTCGCGGCGCTCGAGCGGGAGCTCGCCCACGGCGACGTGGCCTGCGTGCTCGCCGAGCCCGCCCTCACCAACATGGGCATCGTGCTGCCCGACCCCGGCTACTGGGAGGCCGCCACGCGGCTGATCCGCGAGGCCGGCGCCTACCTGGTGATCGACGAGACGCACACCTTCTCGATGGGCTGGGGCGGCTGCACCCGCGCCTGGGGCCTCGAGCCCGACGCCGTGGTGATCGGCAAGAGCATCGCCGGCGGCGTCCCGATCGGCGCCTACGGCGTCTCGGCGGAGATCGACCGCCTGATCCGCGAGGACCCCGCGGGCGACTACGTCGACACGGGCGGCGTCGGCGGCACCCTCGCCGGCAACGCCCTCAGCCTCGCCGCCGCGCGCGGCACCCTGGAGCACGTCCTCACCGCGGAGGCCTTCGACCGCATGCTGGAGCTCGGGGCGCGCATGCTCGAGGGCATGCAGGCCGTCATCGACCGCCACGGGCTGCCGTGGGTGGTGGCCGGCGTGGGGGCGCGGGCCGAGTTCCGCTTCTGCGCGGAGATGCCGCGCAACGGCGGCGCGTCGCACGCCGCGCACGACGACGAGGTCGAGGAGTGGCTGCATCTCGTCACCCTCAACAACGGGATCCTGATCACGCCGTTCCACAACATGTGCCTGATCTGCCCGGACACCACCGCCGACGACGTGGAGCGCCTCCTCGCGGTCCTCGACGCGGCCGCCGCGGAGCTGATGGCATGAGCGAGATCGACGTGCGCCTCCGGGACGTGACGAAGCGCTTCGGCGAGTTCGTCGCCGTCGACGACATCTCCCTGGAGATCCCGCGGGGCTCCTTCTTCGCGATGCTCGGCCCGTCGGGCTGCGGCAAGACGACGACGCTGCGCATGATCGGCGGCTTCGAGGAGCCCACCGCCGGCACCGTGCTGCTCGGCGACCAGGACGTCTCCGACCTGCCGCCGTACAAGCGCGACGTCAACACCGTCTTCCAGAGCTACGCGCTGTTCCCGCACCTGTCGATCGCCGACAACGTCGGCTTCGGGCTGCGCGAGCACGGCGTGCCGAAGGCCGAGCGCACCGCGCGCGTCGGCGAGGCCCTCGAGCTCGTCGACCTGACCGGCTACGACACGCGCAAGCCGCGCCAGCTGTCCGGCGGCCAGCAGCAGCGGGTCGCCTTGGCCCGGGCGCTGGTCAACCGCCCGCGCGTCCTGCTCCTCGACGAGCCGCTCGGCGCCCTCGACCTCAAGCTGCGACGGCAGATGCAGCTCGAGCTCAAGCGCATCCAGCAGGAGGTCGGCATCACCTTCGTGCACGTCACGCACGACCAGGAGGAGGCCATGACCATGGCCGACCAGATCGCCGTGATGAACGAGGGCCGGATCGAGCAGCTCGGCGGGCCGACGGAGCTCTACGAGCGCCCCGGCACCGCCTTCGTGGCCGGCTTCCTCGGCGTCTCGAACCTGATCGCCGGCCGCCTCGACGGCACGGACGTGGTCACGGCCGACGGCACCCGCCTGGCCGTGGCGGCGGGGGCGCTGGGGGGCCGCACGGGCGCCGTGCGGCTCGGCATCCGCCCCGAGAAGATCCGCGTGGCTGACGGGGACGCCCCCGCCGGCGCGGCCCTCGTCGGCACCGTGCGCGAGTACGCGTACGTCGGCGTGGCCACCCAGTACGTCGTGGACACCCCCGCGGGGGAGATCCAGGTGTTCCACCAGAACGCGACGCCGGGCGTGCAGGTCGCCCAGCCCGGCACCCGGGTGACCCTCACCTGGGACCCGCAGGCGACATTCCTCGTGGAAGGGGAGACCGAATGACCGAGATCAACCGACGACAGCTGCTCCTGCGCGGCGCCCTCGGCGCCGGCGGGCTGGCCAGCCTGCCCGCCATCCTCGCCGCCTGCGGCGGCAGCGGCGGCATCGAGGGCCAGTCGGCCGAGTCCGAGGCGGCCGCCCCGGCGTCCGTCGACCAGACCCTGGCCGAGAAGTTCGTGCTGTCGAACTGGCCGCTCTACATCGACATCGACCCGGAGACGAAGAAGTCCCCGACGCTCGAGGGCTTCACCGCCGAGACTGGCGTGCCCGTCGAGTACATCGAGGACATCAACTCCAACGAGGAGTTCTTCGGCATCGTCCAGGGCCCGCTCTCGCAGGGCCAGTTCGTCCGCGACATGGCGATCCCGACGGGCTACGCGGTCGTCAAGCTCAAGGACCTCGGCTACCTCGAGCAGTTCGACACCGCCTCGATCCCGAACCTCGCGAACATCTCGATCCCGGCGCCGCCGTGGAACGAGGGCTTCGCCTACGGCGTGCCGTGGCAGTCCTACATGACCGGCATCGCCTACAACTCGGCGAAGGTCGCCGAGGCCCCGTCCGTCGAGGAGCTGCTGACCGATCCGGCCCTGAAGGGCAAGATCACGATGCTCAACTCGATGAACGACACGATGGGCGTGATGCTCCAGGCCCAGGGCTACTCGTCCGAGACGATCAACCAGGACGAGTTCGACGCCACCCTCGAGGTGCTGCAGAAGGCCGTCGACGACGGCCAGATCCGCCAGTTCACCGGCAACGACTACACGGGGCCGCTCTCCAAGGGCGACCTGTTCGCGTGCCTGGCCTGGTCGGGCGACGTGATCCAGCTGCAGGCCGACGACCCGAACCTCATGTTCTCGATCCCGGAGACGGGCGGCGGCGTCGCGACGGACTACATGTGCATCCTCAAGGGCGGGTCGGTCTACACGTCGAGCGTGTTCGCCAACTACGTCCTCCAGCCGGTGCAGGCCGCGCAGCTGTCGCTCGGGATCAACTACATCTCGCCCGTCGCCGCCTCGAAGGCGGAGGCCGAGAAGGTCGATCCGGACGTGGCCTCGAACCAGCTGATCTTCCCGGACCAGGCGACCCTGGACAAGCTCCAGGAGTTCGACCCGGCCGTGGTCAACGACCCCGCCTACAACGAGAAGTTCCAGGCGGTGATCGGGGCCTAGTCGGGAGATGGGGTACCTCAGACGGCATCCGCGGGCGGTCCCGTACCTGCTCATCGCGCCGGGCCTGGCCTGGCTCGCGGTGCTGTTCGTCGTGCCCCTCTACTACCTGGTCACGACGTCCCTGCAGTCCGGGGACATCTACGAGGGGTTCCGGCTCACGTGGCAGTGGTCGAACTACGGGGACATGCTGTCCCAGTACCGGCCCCAGCTCGTGCGCAGCGCGCTCTACGCCGCGATCGCCACGGTCGCGGCGCTCCTGATCGCGTACCCCATCGTGTACTTCATCGCGCGACGGGGAGGGCAGTGGAAGTCGCTTCTGCTGGTCCTCCTCGTCGCGCCGTTCTTCGTCACGTACCTGATCCGCACGATCGCCTGGCAGACGATCCTCGCCGACGAGGGGCTGGTGGTCGGCGTGCTGCGCGACGTGCACATCCTCGCCCCCGACGGCCGGCTGCTGGCCACCTCGTTCGCGGTGGTCGCGGGCATCACCTACAACTACTTCCCGTTCATGGCGCTGCCCCTCTACGTGGCGCTCGAGCAGCTCGACGGGCGCCTGCTCGAGGCCTCGTCGGACCTCTACGCCAACTCGGTCAGGTCGTTCCTGCGGGTGACGCTGCCGATCTCCCTGCCCGGCGTCTTCGCCGGCACGCTGACCACGTTCATCCCGGCGATGGGCGACTTCGTCAACGCGCAGCTGCTCGGCACGCCCAAGCAGTACATGATCGGCAACGTCATCCAGTCGAAGTTCCTGGTCATCGTCGACTACCCGCTGGCCTCCGCCGGCGCGGTGATCCTGATGGTCCTGATCCTGGTCGGCGTCGCGATCTACGCGCGCGCCCTCGGCGCGGAGCGGCTGACGGGATGAGGAGGGCCCGCCGCTTCGCCGGCCACCACCTGCTGACCCTGGTGGCGCTGCTCGGGTTCATCTACATCCTCGCGCCGATCGCGGTGATCGCGCTGTTCTCGTTCAACGACCCGGCCGGCAAGTACAACTACACGTGGCAGGGCTTCACGACCCAGTACTGGCAGAACCCGTTCGACATCCCCGCCCTGCGCGACGCGCTGATCACCTCGATCCAGATCGCGCTGCTCGCCTCGATCATCGCCACGGTGCTCGGCACGCTGATCTCGCTGGCGCTCGTGCGCCACGCCTTCCGCGGGCGCGGCACCACCAACCTCCTGATCTTCCTGCCGATGTCGACGCCGGAGATCGTGATGGGCGCCTCGCTGCTCGCGCTGTTCCTCAACCTCGGGGTGGCGACGGGCTTCGCGACGATCCTGCTCGCCCACGTCGTCTTCTGCATCGCCTTCTGCGTGGTCACGGTCAAGGCCCGGCTGGTCGGCTTCGACCGCCGCCTCGAGGAGGCGGCGATGGACCTCGGGGCCAACGAGGTGCGCACCTTCCTGCGCGTCACGCTGCCGCTGATCCTGCCGGGCGTGGGGGCGGCTGCCTTGCTCTCCTTCGCCCTGTCGGTCGACGACTTCGTGATCACCAACTTCACGCACGGCACCGTGGTCACGTTCCCGCTCTTCATCTGGGGCGCGGCGCGCGTCGGCGTGCCGGTCCAGGTCAACGTGATCGGCACCCTGATCTTCCTCGTCGCCGTCGGCATCATGGCGATCGGCGTGCTCGTCTCCACGGTGCGGGCGCGCCGCGACCGCGCGCTCGCCGAGCGGGCCGCGGAGGCGCACTAGCCGCAGCTCAGGGGGCGGCCCCGGGGCCGCCCGGCCTCAGACGATCTCGGGCGCGATCTCGGCGATCGTGTTGTCGAGCAGCTCGCGGCGGCCGTGCTCGATCTCGCGGCGCAGGATGCCCTGCTCGTCGACGCGGTACTGGCCGACCTCCATCAGGGGCGGCGAGTACGAGTGGATCGTGACCGCGGGCGTGCCCTCGCCGTGGGCGACGGAGTGGATGTAGCCGGACGGGCCCTCGCGGCGCACGCCCGGGCGGATCTCCACCTCGGAGTGGCCCTCGGGGAGCACCATCTGCTTCTCGATCGCCATCCCCTCGGCGCCGCAGACGCCGACGCCGGAGACGGCGTGGTCGTGGTAGCCGGTGCCCTGGCCGGGCATCCACATGATCACCCAGACGTCGACGCGGTCGTCCTCGTAGAGCAGGCGATAGCGGCGTCGCTCGGAGTCGGCGACGACCATCGGGCGCCACAGCTCCTCGCGCTCGGCGATGGCCTGCGAGAGGTCGGCGAGCTGGCGGGTGTCGAGCGGCTGGCCGTCCGTGTCGGGCACCAGCGCGCCCACGCCGTCGGCGATCTTCGTCGGAGGCGAGACCACCTCGGTCCAATCCTGGGGGGTGAGGATCTCAGCGGAAGCCATCTTCCACCGCCTTTCGCGTCGGCGCCGGGTGGGAGTCAGGGGGATCCCGGGGCCTGTCAGAAGCATACCCTCCTTCGCGCGCCCCTACACTTGCGGCCGATGGCCGACGTGCGGATGATCGACGTGGGGGGCAAGGACGTGACGCGCCGGCGCGCGCTCGCCCGCTGCGAGGTGCGGATGGATGACGCGGCCCTCGCGAAGATCGAGGACGGGCAGGTGGCCAAGGGCGACGTGCTGGCCACGGCGCGGGTCGCGGGCATCGCCGCGGCCAAGCGCACGCCCGACCTCCTGCCCCTCTGCCACCCCCTGATGCTCGACCACGTGCGCGTCGACCTCGCCGTCGACCGCGCCGCCGGCTGCGTGCGCGTCGAGGCCGAGTGCGCCCTCGACGGCAAGACGGGCGTCGAGATGGAGGCCCTGACCGCGGTCGCCGCGGCGGCCCTCTGCGTGCACGACATGCTCAAGTCGACCGACCCGGAGATCGTCATCGACGGGATCCGCCTCGAGGAGAAGGACGGCGGCAAGAGCGGCGCGTGGCGCCGCACGGGGGCCTGATGCGCGCGGCCGTCCTGACCGTCTCCGACGGCGTCTTCCACGGCGCCCGCGAGGACGGCTCGGGCGACCTGCTCGCCGAGCGCGCGGCCGCCGCCGGGTTCCAGGTGGCGGAGCGGGCCGTGGTGCCCGACGAGGCCGCGGAGATCGCCGCCCGGGTCGCGGGCTGGTGCGACGCCGACGACGCGGTCGAGCTCGTGCTGGTCACGGGCGGCACCGGCTTCGCACCGCGCGACGTCACCCCCGAGGCGCTGCGCGGGATCTACGAGCGTCCGACGCCGGGAATCGACGAGGCGATGCGCGCCTTCTCGATGCGGGCCAAGCCGCACGGCATGCTCAGCCGCGGCGCCTCCGGCATCCGCGGACGCACGCTGGTGGTCTCGTTCCCCGGCAGCCCGCGCGCCTGCGACGAGCTGTTCGGGGTGGTCGAGCCCGTGCTCGAGCACGCCATCAGGCTCCTGCGCTCGGACCCGACCGAGCACCTCTGAGCGGCTAGCCGCGGCGCGGCAGCCAGCGGAAGAAGCGCGCCGCCACGATCAGCCCGAGCACGCCCCAGCCGACGAGGAGCAGCACGCTGCGCCACGGGATGTCCGGGGCGGCCGGGTCGTACGGCCAGGTGATCATCTTCACGAAGGGCGCGATCGGGAACACCGACGCGGCGGAGCTGAGCCAGTCGGGCAGGGACGCCACGGGCACGAACACGCCCGAGACGAAGTAGAGCGGCAGGACCAGCAGGTTGGCGAGCGGCGGGCCCGCCTCCGACGACGGCGTGATCGAGGCCAGCGCGATGCCGAGGCAGGAGAAGACGGCGGCGCCGATCAGGACCGACAGGACGAGCCACGGGAGGCGGTCGACGGAGACCTCGACGCCGTAGGCGATGCGCCCGACGAGCAGCATCACGACGACCATCGTGGTGCCGATCAGGAGCGACGTGACGCCCTGCCCGGCGATCAGGAGCCAGGCGGGGGCGGGCGTGCCGCGCACGCGCTTGAAGAGGCCGGTCTCGCGGCGGTTGACCATCGTGATCGCGAGCGACACGAAGCAGGCGGAGACGATGCCCATGGCCATGAAGGCGGGCACCTGCAGCGTCGACTGGGTGAGGGCGTAGTCGGAACCCGCGGAGACCTCGATGTCGCCGAAGATCGCCTCGAACAGGACGAGGAAGATCACCGGCAGGAAGACCGTGAAGAAGAGCGTCTCCGGCCGCCGCGCGAAGGCGATCAGGTCGGCGCGCACCTGCTCGACGAGCATCCTCACGCGCCGGCCTCCGCGTGGTCGCCGGCTATCGCCAGGAAGACGTCCTCGAGGGTGGGCCGCTCGACTGTCAGGTTGGCCAGCTCGATCCCGCGGCCCTCGGCCCAGCCGCAGAGGACGGCGAGGTCGCGGGTGGGGGCGGAGGTCTCGACGCGCACGGCCCCGCCGGCGACGTCGGGGGCGGCGGACAGGGCGGGGAGATCGGCCGCGGCGACGCCGGCGGGCAGCTCGAAGCGGATCTCGACGTCGCCGCGCATCGCCTGCAGCTCGGCCGGGGTGCCGAGCGCGGCGACCTTCCCGTCGCGCAGGACGGCGACGCGGTCGGCGAGGACCTGCGCCTCGTCCATGTAGTGCGTGGTCAGGAAGACGGTGGTGCCGAGCTCGCGCAGGCCGTGGATCACGTCCCAGAACTGCCGGCGCGCGTCGGGGTCGAAGCCGGTCGTGGGCTCGTCGAGGAAGACGAGGTCGGGGCGGCCGATCAGGGCGATGCCGACGTCGAGGCGGCGCTTCTGCCCGCCGGACAGGCGACCGGCGCGCTGGCCGGCCTGGTCGGAGAGCCCGACGAGGCCGATCACCTCGTCGACGGGCCGGGGGTGGGGGAAGTAGGCGGCGTAGAGGCGCAGCGTCTCGCGCACCGTCAGGGCGCCGAGCGGCTGCGACTCCTGCAGGACGATCCCGAGCCGCGCCCGCCAGTCGGTGCCCGCCCCGGCCGGGTCCTGCCCGAGCACCTCGACCCGGCCCGCGTCGCGCGTGCGGTAGCCCTCGAGGATCTCCGTCGTCGTGGTCTTGCCGGCGCCGTTCCGACCCAGGAACGCGAGCACCTCGCCCTCGCGCACGGTCAGGTCCAGCCCGTCGACGACGTCGCGGTCGCCGTAGCGCTTGACCAGCCCCTCGACGACGATCGCATCGGCCACGGGCGGCATCCTACCGCCGCGCCGGGCGGTCCCGGGCCGCGAAGATCCCGACGTGGGGAGCACCGCCATGCCCAGCCTGCCGCGCCGGCTCGCGAACCTCGTGCGGCTCGAGCACTCCGTGTTCGCGCTGCCCTACGCCTACGCGGGGGCGCTGCTCGCCGCGCTGGGCCTGCCGTCCTGGTAGGCGCTCGTCTGG
>CAIQOY010000093.1 GCA_903873565.1 uncultured Actinomycetes bacterium | reverse complement strand
GTACGGGTTCACGACGTCGATCGTCGCCAGCGCGCTGTGGGACCGGGAGACGACCGGGGTGACCGTCAGCGGGCTGCCCGGGGTCGTCGACGACGGCGAGACCACGGCGCAGATGCGCGACCGCGCGACCTTCGCCGACGCGGGGTGGCCGATCGTGCGCCTCTGGCAGGCCCCCGCCGCGGGTCGCACCTGGGGCATCTGCGCCTCGGTCAACCACGGCTACCCGTTCCTCCTGATGCAGTACGCCGCGACGCCGTGCGCGGCCCCCGCCGCCCCGACCGGCCTCACCGCCGTCGCGGGCGACGGCCGGGCCACGGTCGCCTTCACGGCGGGCGCGGCGGGCGACGCGGCGATCACGGGCTACGAGGCCTCCGTCGACGGCGGCGCCTGGACGGCGCTGTCGGGCACCACGAGCCCGCTCGCGGTCACGGGCCTCGTCAACGGCCGCAGCCAGTCGATCCGCCTGCGCGCCCTGAGCGCGGTGGGGGCGGGCGCGGCCTCGGAGCCGGTGGCGGTCACGCCAACGGCCCCTGCGTCGGGCACGGGCACGCTCACGCGGACGCGCTTCACGGCGATGGCGGGCGCGCGGGTGCGGGTGCGGGCCACCGTCACGGGCCCCGGGCGGGTCGTGGTCACGGGCACGCGCGCGGGGGCGACGGCGCGGGCGAAGGCCCGGCCGCTCTGCACGGCCCGGGCGACCGTGAAGAAGGCCGGCACCGTCACGCTCTTCTGCGCGCTGAACCGGGCGGCGCGCGCGCAGCTCGCGCGGGGGCCCCTGCGGGTGCGGATCACCGCCGCCTACACGCCGACCGGCGGCACGGCGACGACGATGGCCCAGGTGTTCACGCTGCCGCGCGCGAAGCGCGGGTAGGCGCCGGCCTCACGTGCCGACGAGGCCGTCGGCGTCGGCCGCGTCCCAGACCTCGAGCTCGCGCCGGTAGGCGGCGAGGGTCTCAGGCGCGGAGCTGCGGACCGCGCTCGCGGCCATCGCCACGCGCCGGTCGCGGTCGTAGCCGTCCAGAAGGCGGTCCAGGAAGGCGTCGATGGTGGCGCCCTGCGCACGCGCCGCGGCATCGACGCGATCGTGCAGCGCCTTGGTGACGAGGATGGTGGCGTCCGAATCCATAAGGCGCGTCGTACCTCCGGGGCGTCTACGCGGGATCCTCGTGGACGCGACCCGCCCCCTACACTCGCCCTGTCACGCACGGGGAGCGAGGAGGGGCGCCATGGGGTTCTCGGACGACTGCATCGAGGCGGCGGGGCCGGTCTGGGAGCGCTGGCTGCACCACCCGTGGACGGAGGCCCTGTTTGCGGGGGAGCTCTCGGACGAGCGCTTCCGCTACTGGCTGATCCAGGACCTGCCCTACCTGGGCCAGCGCATCACCGACCCCGTGCACCCGAAGGTGCCCGCGCACGTCCCGTTCGTCGAGCTCTCCCACGAGTACGCCGTGCGGGCCGACACGACCCGCGTCGAGCTCGAGACGATCCGCGACCTCGGCGACTTCGCGAAGACCCGCTGGGCCGCCCGTCCGATGCGGGAGGCCGCGATCAACTTCTGGCTGCGGGCCGCCCACGAGGGCTCCTTCGGCGACTTCTGCGCGGCGATCTTCGTCTGCTACTCGTTCGCCGGCACGTTCGGGAGCCGCTACGCGGCCGAGCGGCCCGCGAACCTCCCCGACCTGCAGCGGCTCTGGGTCGAGCAGTGGGTCGACCCGTACTTCGTGCGCCTCTACGAGTGCATCCGGGACGGCCTCGACGAGGCCGGCGCGAGCGCCACGGAAGCCGAGCGCGAGGAAATGCGCTGGCTGATGCTGCGCGGCACCCAGTGGCAGATCGGCACCTTCGACGTGGCCTGGAACCTGACCGACCCGTGGCCCGGGGAGGGGGAGGAGTCGGGGGTGCTGGCGGACGGGCCGTGGATGCGGGGCGGATGAGGGACGCCGAGATCCGCGCACGGCTCCACGCCCACTTCGACCGCGAGGGCTCGCCCTGGGTCGACGAGGTCAAGACGGCGGACTGCCGCGTCGACATGCTGGCCCTGGTGGGCGGCGTCCTGACCGGGATCGAGATCAAATCGGGGAGGGACACCCTCAAGCGCCTCGACCGCCAGATCGCGAACTTCGAGCGCCGCTTCCGGCAGGTGCT
>CAIQOY010000092.1 GCA_903873565.1 uncultured Actinomycetes bacterium | reverse complement strand
GCGGCGTCGAGCGCGGCCGCCGGGTCGGGCGCCTCCGCCAGCATCGCCTCCGTCCAGCCGCCGCCGACCAGCCACGTGCCGTCGGCCCCGGCGGCGCGCTCGGCGGCCGCGTGCGCGGCCACCTGCTCGAGGGCCGCCGCGACGGAGGGCGCGTCGCGCACGTCGACCCGGGCGCGGTCGAGGGCCCACGACAGGAAGTGCAGGTGCGCGTCGACGAAGCCGGGCACCACGGTGCGGCCCTCGAGGTCGATGCGCTCCGTCGAGACCGCGGAGGTGTCGCCCTCCCAGGCCTCGACGCCGCGCGAGACGCGGCCGCGGTCGTCGATCGGCAGCGCCGCGACCCGCGGCAGGGCGGGATCGCCCGTGTGGATGGTCCCGCCCTCGAGGATCACGCGGTCAGCGTAGCGCCCGTCGGCTAGCGTTCCGCCATGGTCCCCGCCGAGGAGATCGCGCGCCGCCACGCGGCGCTGCAGGAGGAGCTCGCGGCCGACGGCCTCGACGCCGTGCTCGTGGTCGAGGCCTCGGACCTGGTCTACCTGACGGGGGTCATGGCCGATGCGCACCTCGTCGTGGCCCGGGCGGGCGAGCCGGTGCTGCTCGTGCGCCGCGGGATCGAGCGCGCCATCGCCGACTCGCCGCTCGCCGACGTGCGGCCGCTGGGCTCCCTGCGCGAGCTCGGGCCCGTGCTCGCCGAGCGCGGCGTGCGCCGGCTCGGGCTGGAGATGGACGTGCTGCCGGCCGCCCGCTACCTGCGCTACGGGCAGCTCCTCGAGGGCATCGAGCTGGCCGACGGGGCGGAGGCGATCGCCCGCGTCCGCGCCGTCAAGTCGCCGTGGGAGGCGGGGTGCATGCGGCGGGCGGCCGCCCAGCTCGGCGAGGCCTTCCGCGCGGCCCCCGACCTCGTCGCGCACGAGGAGACCGACCTCGCGATCCAGATCGAGCTCGAGCGGGTGCTGCGTCGCGCCGGCCATCAGGGCCCGCTGCGCTTCCGGGGGCTGAACGGCGTGATGTTCTACGGCGCGGTGCTCGCGGGCCCCGACGGCGCCGTCGCGCCCTGGGCGGACACGCCGCTCGGCGGCCCCGGCCCGAACGCCGCCGTCGGCAAGGGCCCCGGCGGCTGGCGGATCGCCGACGGCGACGCCGTCACCGTCGACCTCGTCGGCGCCGCCGACGGCTACCTCGCGGACGCGACGCGCACCTTCTTCCGCGGCGAGCCCCGGGCGCCGCTGGCCGAGGCCCTGCGCGTCTGCGCGGCGATCCTCGATGACCTCGAGGGCCTGATGCGCCCCGGCGTGCCGGCGCAGGACCTCTACCGGCGCGGCCTCGAGCTCGCGACGGACGCGGGCTTCGGCGACCACTGGATGGGGCACGGCCCGGCGCGCGTCCGCTTCGTCGGCCACGGCATCGGCCTCGACATCAACGAGCGCCCGTTCCTCGCGGAGGGCTTCGAGGCGCCGCTCGCGGCGGGCAACGCGATCGCGGTCGAGCCGAAGCTGGTGTTCCCGGGGGTCGGGGCCGTCGGCGTCGAGAACTCCTACCTGGTCACCGAGTCCGGGCCGGAGCGGCTGACCTAGTCGCGCTCCATGTCCTCGAGCCGGCGCACCCGCTCGGGGTCGTAGCCGACGCGGCCGACGGCGACGCCGGCGGGCACCTCGACGTGGAGCTCGTCCTGGATCTCCACCTGCGCGCGCCCGCGTGCGATCTCGAGGTCGAGTACGTGGCCGGCGACCGAGCGGTCGTCGGCGATCAGGTGCAGGTGCCAGCCGGGCAGCTCGAGGCCGTCGACGTCGCGCGGGAAGCGGAAGCCGACGATCGCGGCGTCGAACCCGTGCGCCTCCCACACGACCTGCGCCGCGATCGCGTCGGCCAGGGTCGGCGCGGGCTGGTCCTGGCGGGGCACGCTGCGCAGGGACGCCCGCTCCACGCGGGCGTCGATCCGGACCGCGAGGCAGGCCGCGGACGGCGGGGCGAGCGCGTCGACCTGCGCCGTCACGGCGTCGAAGCCGCCGGGCCCCACGACGCCCTCGATCTCCGCCGTGAAGCGGCAGACGACGGCGAACGGCGTGCGGTCGTCGGGCGCGGCGCGCACCACCGACCCGTCCGCGCGCGCCACCCAGGCCTCGCCGTCGACGACGATCAGCTCGCCGTCGAGCAGGTTGCGCGTCCCGAGGCCGAGATCGCCGTGGTCGAGGAGCTCGCCGATCGTGAGGTCGCCCGCGAGGCTGCCGCGCAGGAGCGCGTCGAGCGTCGAGGCCTGGAAGGCCTCGTGGTCGTGCTGGTCGAGGTCGGCGGCCGCCTCGGCGCGGGTCACCCGCGCGACGTGGATGCCCCCGATCAGCCCGTCGTCGATCGGCACCGCCCGATCCTACCGGGCCCGCCGCAGGCGGATCGCGCCCTTCGCGGTCGAGGGGTCGACGACCCGCCCCTTCTGCGTCACCTCGATCTCGCCGGCGGCCACGAGGCGCCGCGCCGCGCGCCGCGCGGGCTCCATCAGGGGGCGCCAGTCCTCGCCGCCGACCCGTCGCGCCGCCTCCGACGGGCAGATCGAGGCGTCACGGGCGCGCTCGGCGAGGAGGTCGCGGATCGCCTGCTCGAGGTCGCGGTCGACCGCCTTCACGCCCCGCCGGCGGCAGGCGTCCGAGCACCAGCGGACGCTCTCCCAGTCGTCCGCCCAGCGCCGGCGCCACTCGATCCGCCGGCCGCAGCCGGCGCAGACCTTCGGCTCCGGGGTCATCCCGCCTGCCGGGCGAGCCAGCCGGCGGGGTCGTCCACGACGGGTTCGCCGTGCGCGGCGATCACCACGCGCGGCGCCGACGCGACCAGCCGCGGCAGCACCGCGGCGGCCGCCGCGGGATCGTCGAGGAGGTCGGCGGTCCAGAGCAGGCCGTGGCAGGCGCAGGCCAGGGGCGTCCGCCCCGCGGCGGGCGGACCCGGCGGCAGCGCCGCGACGCCGCCGGGGAGCGCGTCCGCG
>CAIQOY010000091.1 GCA_903873565.1 uncultured Actinomycetes bacterium | reverse complement strand
GCCCCTGATCATCCCCCACAACGACGACCCCGCGCAGGTCCTCGACCTGCTCGACGGGATCGTCCTGACGGGCGGCGGTGACCTCCATCCCGAGCACTACGGCGCCGCGGCGGAGGTCGACCTCGAGGACGCCAACGCCGGCGCCGACCGCTGGGAGCTCGCGCTGGCCCGCGGCGCGCGCGAGCGGGGCCTCCCGACCCTCGGGATCTGCCGCGGCATGCAGGCGCTGGCGGTCACCGCCGGCGGGCGGATGGTGCAGGACCTCGCCCCCGAGCACGGGCACCCGCTGATCGAGAGCACCCCGGAGTCCCTGATGGGCAGCCGCCACGACGTCGAGGTCGTGGCCGGCTCGCGCATCGCGGCGGCGGTCGGCGCCACCCGCTTCCCCGTCAACTCGATCCACCACCAGGCGGTCGTCGACGCCGGGGACCTCGTGGTCACCGCGCGCCTCGGCGAGGTCGTCGAGGCGCTCGAGAGCCCCGACGCCTGGCCGATGGTGGCCGTGCAGTGGCACCCCGAGAAGATGCCGGAGCCGGAGCAGCAGGGGCTGTTCCGGTGGGTCGTGGATGCCGCCCGCGCCTTCCGGGACGGGCGCGATCCGCGTACACTCGGCGCATGAGCCGGCTCGTCCACGGCGCCTGCCCCCTCGACTGCCCCGACACCTGCGCCTGGCAGGTCGAGGTCGAGGACGGCCGCGCGCTGCGCCTCAGGGCGCGCAAGGACCATCCCTTCACGCGCGGCGCCCTCTGCGGCAAGGTCAACCGCTACCTCGACGCCGTCCACGCGCCCGACCGGCTGACGACGCCGCTGCGGCGGACGGGCGCCAAGGGCGACGGCGCCTTCCAGGCGATCGACTGGGACGAGGCGATCGGCCTCGCCGCCGCCGGGATCCAGGCGGCGATCGACCGCGACGGCCCCGAGGCGGTGATGCCGTACTACTACGCCGGCACGCTCGGGCAGGTGCAGGGCTGGTCGCTCGGCCAGCGCCTCTTCAACCACCTCGGCTCCACGCGCATGCTGGGCACGATCTGCACCGCGGCCGCCTCGGCCGCCATGGCCGCGATGACCGGCCGGCCGCTCGGCCCGGACCCCGAGGACATCGAGCACGCGGACCTCGTGCTGGTCTGGGGCGCGAACCTCCTGACCTCCAACATGCACCAGTGGCACTTCGTGCACGCGGCGCAGCAGCGCGGCGCGCACCTCGTCTGCATCGATCCGCTGCCGACCGACACCGCGCAGCGCTGCGACGAGCACCTGCAGATCCTGCCGGGCACCGACGGCGCGCTGGCCATGGGCCTGATGCGCATCGTGCTCGACCGCGGCGCGGCCGACGAGGACTGGCTCGCCGAGAACGCCGAGGGCTGGCCCGAGCTGCGCACCCGCCTCGGCGACTGGAGCGCCGAGCGGGCGGCCGGGATCTGCGGGATCGACGTCGCGGCCGTGGAGGCCCTCGGCGCGCGCATCGCCGACACCCGCCCGACCGCGATCCGCATCGGCCTCGGCCTGCAGCGCCACGGCGGCGCGGGCGCGGCGATCCGCACGATCCTCGCGCTGAGCGCGATGGCGGGCGACTACCGGCACGTCGGCGGCGGCGGCCTCTGCATGACCGCCGGGCGCTTCGACCACCTGACCCGGGACCTGGAGGCGCCGGCGGACCTGCCGATGCCGCCCGGGCGCACCATCAACATGTCGCGGCTCGCGGAGGCCCTCACCGACCCCGACCTCGCGCCGCCGATCCGGTCGCTCGTGGTCTGGGACACGAACCCCGCGGCGACGGTCCCCGACCAGCTGCGCGCGCGCCGGGGCCTCCTGCGCGACGACCTGCACCTGACCGTGCTCGAGCAGCGCCTCACGGACACGGCGCTCGTCGCGGACGTGGTCCTGCCCGCGACCATGCAGATCGAGCACCTCGACATCCACGCCTCGTACGGGCACCACTACCTCGCGCTCAACCTGCCCGCCGTCGAGCCCCCGGAGGGCTGCCTGCCCAACACGGAGATCTTCCGGCGGCTGGCCCGCGCCCTCGGCCTCGACCACCCGCGCCTGCACGACACGGACGAGGAGCTCGCCCGGCAGTTCATCGACACGGATGCGGCCCGCGCCCGCGGCATCACCTTCGAGTCCCTGTCGGAGACCGGCTACGCGCGCATCGACGACGTCCGCGGCACGGCGCCCCACGCCGCGGGCGGGTTCGCGACGCCGTCGGGGAAGCTGCGCATCGTCTGCCCGGAGCTGGCCGACCAGGGCCTCGACCCCGTCCCCGACTACCTGCCCCCGGCCGAGGCCGGCGACCCCGACCTCGCCGCGCGCTACCCGCTCGTCCTGATCACGCCGGCCACCCGCTTCTTCCTCAACTCGACCTTCAACGACCTCGCCGGCCACCGCGCGAAGGCCGGCGGCCCGTGCGTCTACCTGAGCGCCGAGGACGCCGCCGCCCGTGGCATCGCGGACGGCGACACGGTCGAGGTCGCGAACGACCGCGGCTCCTTCACGGCGCCCGCCGCCGTCCACCCGCTCGCCCGGCCCGGCATCGCCTGGGCCTACAAGGTGCACCCGACCGACGGGATCCGCGGGGCCAACGTCAACGCCACGACCGCCGTGCGCGACGCGGACATGGGCGGCTCCCCCACCTTCCACGACAACCGCGTGGAGATCGCGCTCGCGACGGGCGCCACGGCCGAGCGCGACGCCCAGGCCGCGGCTGCGGGCGACTAGCCCTTCTTCGCCTTCGCCTTCTTGGGGATCATCCCGGCCGGCGCGAGCCGCGCGAGCGCGTCCGCGATGCGGCCCGGCGCCCGACCCTCGGCCTCACGCGCCTCCTTCGCGGCGACGCCGGTGCGCACGGCGTGGGCGCCGATCCAGCGCACCGGGTCCGGCGGGAACGAGCCGGGGTGGCCGTTGACGAGCGCGCAGCCCGCGAGGCCCGAGCGGTCGCCGACGACGAGGTCGGCGAGAATCCGCCCGCCGAGGCGACACGGCCCCACGCCATTGCCGGAGAAGCCGGCGCCGTAGAGGATGTGCTCGCGGCCGCCGAGGTTGCCGAACAGCGGGATGCCCGTGGGCGAGCGATCGATCGGACCGGACCAGTCGTGCGTGATCGGCACGTCGGCGAGGTTCGGGTAGAGGCGCCGGAAGCCGAGCGTGACGTCCGCGGCGCGCCGCGCGTCGCGATCGAAGCTCGCGCCCATCCGCGCCCCGAGCGCGATGCCCCAGCCGCCCTTGCCGAAGGCGATCCGGCCGTCCTGGGTCGTGCGGTAGTAGTGCACCTGCAGCTGCGAGTCGGAGATGCACTCGCCGCCCGTCCAGCCGATCTCCTCGAGCCGGTCGGGGATCGGCGGCGTGGCGACCATGTCGCTCGAGATCGCGACGATCCGGCGGTGCAGCTCGCGGATGCCGGCGCTGTGGGCGTTGATGGCGAGGACCACGCGATCGGCGGTCAGCGCCCCGCCCGGCGTGCGCACCACGGCGGGACGGCGCCGGTCGAGCTCGACCATCGGGCTGTTCTCGTAGATGCGCACGCCGAGGCTGCGGGCGACCCGCATCAGGCCGCGGACGAGGTAGCCCGGGTGGACGGTCGCCCCCGACGGCTCGAGGACGCCCTCCAGGTGCACCGGCGAGCCGGCGCGGCGCGCGACCTCGGCGGGCGACAGCTCCTCGAAGGGCCGGACGCCGAGCGAGGCGCAGAGGTCGAGCGCGGGCGCCCAGGACCCCCGCTGCACGTCGGTCGCGGCGGTCCAGAGGTAGCCGCCCTGCCGGAACTGGGCGTCGATCCGATGGCGCTCGCAGAACTCGCCGATCTCGCCGATCGCCGCCTCCGAGGCGCGGGCCAGTTCGATCCCGCCCTCCTCGCCGGCCAGCTTCACCAGCGTGCCGATCTTGGGCCACCAGCTGAGCACGAAGCCGCCGTTGCGCCCGGAGGCGCCGCCGCCGCAGACGTCCCGCTCGACGATCGCCACGTCGATCGCGGGGTCGCGCTCCTTGAGCAGGATCGCGGTCCACAGGCCGAGGTAGCCGCCGCCGACGATCGCCACGTCGGCGCGGTCGCCGCCGCGCAGCTCGGGCATCGGGGTGGCGCCGGTGAAGGCCTGATCGAGCCACAGCGAGCGATGCGGTTCCGCCATGCCGCGGATCGTGACAGGGTGCCGGGCTCCAGTCCACCGGACAACGCGCCCGGAGTGGGTAACACTTCGCCGATGCGCCCGCGCGTGATCGTGATCGCCGTCCTGGCTCTGGTCGGGTCGACACTGTCCGTGGTGTCCGCGTCGGCGGCCGGCCAGCGCCAGATCGAGGAGGTGGCGCCGCCACCCGAGCCGACGCTCGCCGACCTGCCCCTGCTCGAGCCGAGCTATCGCCCGACCAACGCCGTCTCGTGGACGGCGCGCCTCGTGGCCCCGGTCACCTCGCGCTCCCTGCCCGGGGGCGGCCTGCTCAAGCGGGGCCTCAAGCCGTGGGTGCCCGGCACCGGCAACCCGGTCGAGCTGATGGTCCTCGAGCGGCGGGCCGACGCCGAGGGCGACCCCTGGCTGAAGGTGCTCCTGCCCTACCGCCCGAACGGATCGACCGGGTGGATCCCGGAGTCCGCGACGATCGTCCGGCGCAACCCGATCCTCGTCGTGATCTCGCTGCGCCGCCACACCCTGACCATCTACCGCGAGGGCCGCAAGGTGCACCGCGTCGGCGTCGCGCTCGGCGCCGCCAGTACCCCGACGCCGAAGGGGCGCTTCGCGGTCTACCAGGAGGTGCGCGAGCCCTCCTTCAGCCCGCTCGGGCCCTGGGCCCTCCACCTCACGGCCCACTCCAACGTGCTGTTCGAGTACGCCGGCGGACCGGGCCGCGTGGCCATCCACGGCGCGCGCGGGGCGCTCTGGGCCGAGGCGGGGACCAACCCCTCCCACGGCTGCATCCGCGTGCCCGACCCGGGCATCGGCCGGGTCGCCGCGCTTGTGACCCCGGGCACCCCGGTCATCATCGGCCGCTAGACGACGAGCAGCACGTGCACGCGCCCGGGGCCGTGCACGCCCAGGATCAGCGTCTTCTCGATGTCGGCGCTCCGGCTCGGGCCGGCCTGCAGCGCGAACATGCTGCCCGCGT